>NZ_BCBG01000057.1:0-27725 GCF_001320485.1 Pseudomonas sp. NBRC 111130 | reverse complement strand
ATCGGACGGGTTTCGAAAACCGTGCAGTACCTGTGGGAGCGGGCGTGCCCGCGAAGAGGCCAGTACAGGCGACACATTGCTCACAGGCAGAAAAAAGGGCCCGAAGGCCCTTTTTCATTCAACCACCCAAGTAGGCGTCGCGCACTTTCGGGTCGGTCAGCAGTGCCTCACCGGTGCCTTGCATCACCACCCGGCCGTTTTCCAGTACATACGCCCGGTCAGCGATCTTCAGCGCCTGGTTGGCGTTCTGCTCCACCAGGAACACCGTCACGCCATCGCGGCGCAGCTGTTCGATGATGTCGAAGATCTGCTGGATGATGATCGGCGCCAGGCCCAGCGACGGCTCGTCGAGTAGCAACAGCTTGGGCTTGCTCATCAGCGCCCGGCCGATGGCCAGCATCTGTTGCTCGCCACCGGACATGGTGCCACCGCGCTGGATGTAGCGCTCCTTCAGGCGCGGGAACAGCTGCAGGACTTTATCCAGTTGCTCCTGGTAGTCGCCCTTGTCGGTGAAGAAACCACCCATGGCCAGGTTTTCCTCGACGGTCAGGCGGGCAAATACGCGGCGGCCTTCCGGCACTACCGCGATGCTCTTGCGCATGATGAGCGAAGACGGCTGGCCGACCAGCTCTTCACCCAGGTACTTGATGCTGCCGCTGTGCGCCTGCGGCGAGCCGCACAGGGTCATCAGCAAGGTCGACTTGCCGGCACCGTTGGCGCCGATCAGGGTGACGATCTCGCCCTGGTTGATCTCCACGTTGACGCTGTGCAGCGCCTGGATCTTGCCGTAGAAGGTGGAAACGTTCTCGAACTTCAGCATTTACGCTTCCCCCAGGTAGGCTTTGATCACATCAGGGTTGTCGCGGATCTCCTGCGGCGTGCCGTGGGCCAGGGGCGTGCCCTGGTTTATCACGACGATGTGGTCGGAGATGCTCATCACCAGCTTCATGTCGTGCTCGATCAGCAGCACGGTGACGTTGTGCGACTCACGCAGGTAGGCGATCAGCGCCTTGAGGTCTTCGGTTTCTTTCGGGTTCAGGCCTGCGGCGGGTTCGTCGAGCATGATGATCCGTGGCTGGGTCATCATGCAGCGGGCGATTTCCAGGCGGCGTTGCTGGCCGTAGGCGAGGGTGCCGGCAGTACGGTTGGCGAACTCGGTCAGGTTGACCTTGTCCAGCCAGTACTGGGCGCGCTCCATGGCCTCCTTCTCGCTGCGGCGGAAGTTCGGGGTCTTGAACAGGCCGGCGAAGAAGTTGGTGTTGAGGTGACGGTGCTGGGCGATCAGGAGGTTTTCCAGCGCGGTCATTTCCTTGAACAGGCGCACGTTCTGGAAAGTCCGCACCACCCCCTTGCGGGCGATCTGGTGGCCGGCCAGGCCCTGGATCGGCTGGCCGTCGAGCAGGATGGTGCCGCCGCTGGGCTTGTAGAAGCCGGTCAGGCAGTTGAACACCGTGGTCTTGCCGGCACCGTTCGGGCCGATCAGCGCCACCACCTGTTTTTCCTTGACGGTCAGGCCCACGCCGTTGACCGCCAACAAGCCGCCGAAGCGCATGCTCAGGCCGCTGACTTGCAGAATTTCGCGGCTCATCGACGCAGCTCCATGTGGGGACGTTGCATAGGCAGCAGGCCTTGCGGACGCCAGATCATCATCAACACCATCAGCGCACCGAACATCAGCATCCGGTATTCGCTGAACTCACGCATCAGCTCCGGCAGCAGGATCATCACGATGGCCGCGAGAATCACGCCCAGTTGTGAGCCCATGCCGCCGAGCACGACGATGGCGAGGATGATCGCCGACTCGATGAAGGTGAACGACTCCGGCGTCACCAGGCCCTGGCGCGCAGCGAAGAAGCTGCCGGCGAAACCGGCGAAGCAGGCACCCAGGGTGAACGCCGAGAGCTTGATCACGGTGGGGTTCAGGCCCAGCGCACGGCAGGCGATCTCGTCTTCGCGCAGCGCTTCCCAGGCGCGGCCGATCGGCATGCGCAGCAGGCGGTTGATCACGAACAGTGCCAGCAGCGCCAGCAGCAGGGCGACCAGGTAGAGGAAGATGACCTTGTTGATCGAGTTGTATTCCAGCCCGAAGAACTCGTGGAAGGTCTGCATCCCCTCGGCGGCCTTGCGCTCGAAGGTCAGGCCGAAGAACTCCGGCTTGGGGATGTTGCTGATGCCGTTGGGGCCGCCGGTCCAGTCGGTGAGGTTACGCAGGAACAGGCGGATGATTTCGCCGAAGCCGAGGGTCACGATCGCCAGGTAGTCACCGCGCAGGCGCAGCACCGGGAAGCCGAGCAGGAAGCCGAAGGTGGCAGCCATCAGGCCGGCAATCGGCAGGCAGACCCAGAAACTCCAGCCCAGGTAGTGCGAGAGCATCGCGTAGCTGTAGGCGCCGACGGCGTAGAAGCCGACGTAGCCCAGGTCCAGCAGGCCGGCCAGGCCGACGACGATGTTCAGGCCCAGGCCCAGCAGCACGTAGATCAGGATCAGCGTGGCGATGTCGACCGCCCCGCGCGAGCCGAAGAACGGCCATACCAGGGCCGCGACGATCAGGCCCATGATCACATAGCGCTGGGTTTTCGGCAGGGTCAGGTAGTTGCTGACGGCTGGCGGGATCAGCTTGCGGTCCGAGCGACGGCCCATCACCGAATTCCACTGCCTGTCGAACAGCACGCGCAGGAACATCAGCACCGAACACACGGCGATGATGCTGATGGTGAACGACCCTTGGCTGTGCACCGCCAGGCTGATGCCGTCGATGCTCAGTTTCAGGCCCAGTACCGGGAAGGCCACGGCCCACACCAGCAAGGCGCTGAAGAACGCCTGTTTGAGATTTCTGTTCATACTTTTTCAACCTCCGGGCGGCCCAGGATGCCGGTCGGCCGGAACAGCAGGACAAGAACCAACAAGCCGAATGCCACCACATCCTTGTACTGGTCGCCGAAAATGTCGGCGCCGAAGGCTTCGGCCACACCCAGCACCAGCCCGCCGAGCATGGCGCCCGGAATGCTGCCGATGCCGCCCAGTACCGCCGCGGTGAAGGCCTTGAGGCCTACCAGGAAACCGGCGTTGGGGTTGATCACCCCGTACTGCATGCTCAGCAGCACGGCCGCCACGGCGGCCAGGGCGGCACCGATGACGAAGGTCAGGGCGATGATGTTGTTGGTGTTGATGCCCAGCAGGTTGGCCATCTTGATGTCCTCGGCACAGGCGCGGCAGGCGCGGCCCAGGCGAGAACGGGAGATGAACAGGGTCAGGCAGGTCATGGCCACCAGGGTGACCACGAACACCAGGATCTGCATATAGGAAACCAGGACCTCCTCCGCGCCGCCCGGCCCGAAGGAAATGCTCCCTGGGATCAGGTTGGGAATGGATTTGTCCTTCGAATCTTGCGACAGCAAGACCGTGTTCTGCAGGAAGATCGACATGCCGATGGCAGAAATCAGCGGGATCAGGCGGTTGCTGTTGCGCAGGGGGCGGTAGGCAACCCGTTCGATGCTGTAGCCGTAGGCACTGGTGACGCAGATCGTCGCGACGAAGGCGACGGTCATCAGGATCGGCAGCGAATGGATACCCATCATGGCCAAGCCCGCCAGGGCGATGAAGGCCACGTAGGAACCGATCATGTACACCTCGCCGTGGGCGAAGTTGATCATGCCGATGATGCCGTACACCATCGTGTAGCCGATGGCGATCAAGGCATAGGTGCTGCCGATGGTCAATCCATTAACCAGTTGTTGGAAGAAATGGTAGATCTCAGGCATTACAGCGCTCCTAAAAACCTGATTTGCATTTCGCTGGCGGGGGTAAGGCCAGGAAACCGCGGGTGACGGTTTTAAGATTTTCAGGTGGGTCTGCCCCCGGATCGCGGGGATCAGGCCCATGAACCTCATAAAACAAAGCCCACTGCTCGCACAGTGGGCTCGTAGGTCAGCTATTAGTCACGCAGTTACTGAGGGGAGACTTCGGTCTTCGGCTTGCCGAAGTGCCATTCGTAGACCACGAACTTGAAGTCTTTCAGGTCGCCTTTCTCGTCGTAGGACAGTTCGCCGGTCGGGGTCTTGAACTTGCCGGCGTGGATGGCGGCTGCCACTTTGTCGGTGTCTTCGGACTTGGCTGCTTCGATACCTTTGGCGATCAGCTCGACAGCCGAGTAGGCCGGGAATACGAACGGGCCGCTCGGGTCCTTGCCGTCAGCCTTGATGGCGTCGACGATGGCCTTGTTCTCCGGGTCGGCGTCGAACGACTTGGGCAGGGTGACCAGCAGGCCTTCGGAAGCGTTCTGGGCGATCTGCGAAATGGAGTCGTTACCCACGCCTTCCGGGCCCATGAACTTGGCTTTCAGGCCCTTTTCCTGGGCTTGGCGCAGGATCAGGCCCAGCTCTGGGTGGTAGCCGCCGTAGTAGACGAAGTCGACGTTGTTCTGCTTTAGCTTCTGGATGATCGAGGAGAAGTCCTTGTCACCGGCGTTCAGGCCTTCGAACACGGCCACCTTGGTGCCTTTCTTCTCCAGGGTCTGCTTGACCGCAGTGGCAATGCCTTCACCGTATTGCTGCTTGTCATGCAGCACGGCGACGACCTTCGGCTTGACGTGGTCGGCGATGTAGTTGCCTGCCGCAGGGCCCTGGGCGCTGTCCAGGCCGATGGTGCGGAAGATCAGCTTGTAGCCACGGGCGGTGATTTCCGGCGAGGTGGCGGCCGGGGTGATCATGATCACGCCTTCGTCTTCGTAGATGTCGGACGCTGGCTGGGTGGAGCTGGAGCACAGGTGGCCGATGACGAACTTGACGCCGTCGTTGACCACTTTGTTGGCGACGGCCACGGCCTGTTTAGGGTCGCAGGCGTCGTCGTATTCCTTGGCTTCGAGCAGCTTGCCATCGACGCCGCCCTTGGCGTTGATATCCTTGATGGCTTGCTTGGCGCCGATGAACTGCATGTCGCCGTACTGGGTCACAGGGCCGGTCTTGGGGCCCGCGATCCCGATCTTGATGGTATCGGCGGCAAACGAATGGCTGGCTACCCCGGCCAGTACCATTGCGGCGAACAGCTTGGAAATCTTGATCATAGTGCTCCACTCATTCTGTTGTAATTCTTATAGTCCTGGCGGCCAGGGCTACAGACCGGGCGGGATATGCGGCATGGCCACGCCATACTGCATGCCCACCTTCCCCCGGAACATGTCCCGGAACTGTACCGGTACAGTGTAGAGCGCTGTTCGCGCGCTTGAAAAGCGGGCAAAAAGTGCCTGGTTCGCGGGTTGTCGCATGATCGACACAAAGATACAGAAAAGCGCCATCACTTTGCCTGCATCTACGGCCCCACCCCACAACTTCGGGGCCAATCGACCAAATTACATATTTGAAACCGGGTTTTTCTGCAAAAATGCCGGCCTTTTTTCATTGGCCGAATTTGCGGGTACAAACCCATGACTGATCAAACAAGCACCCTCTATGCCAAATTGCTCGGCGAGACGGCGACAATCGAGTGGAAGGCTTTGGAGCGTTTCTGGGCCAAGGGTGACCTGATTTGGGTCGACCCCAGTCTCGACCTGATCGAGGTTGCTGCGGCAATGGCCGAGAATCGCAGCGAGATCTTCGCCAAGTGGCGTAGTGATGGCACTGTCGGGCCGGTCAGCGCCGAGCAGGCACTCGACCTGCAAAGCCGCGATCCAGAGATATGGGCGGTGGTGGTTTCGCCGTTCATCGTGATCCAGGCCAGGCAATCGGAATAACGACGCGCTTTTTTAGTGCGTAAAAATACGCATCTGCCCGATGCTGGTGCGTGTTGACGCTCACGTAAGGTGGAAGTTGGTAACAGTGGTGGGTTGTTTCGGCGCTGCGGTAACAGTTTACGGCATGCGTAATCGGGGCCGCAGGGCGGCCCCATCAAGGTCAGTAGTCGACCCGGCCGGTATGGTTGTTGAGCGAAATCACCCGGGTCTTGCCGATGCGATGGCGGAAGATCTCACGCAGGTACTTCACCGCCTTCTTCACGCATTCGCGCGATAGGCGAATATCGTTGATCGACACGAAGCGGCTCTTGTCGTTGATCAGTTCGCGGTACTTCTTCTCGTACATCGGCTTGATTGCATACCAGTTGGTATCGAGGATCTTCGCCGGGTTTTCGAACTCGTTGAGCAGGTCGTCGATCCGCGCCTCCTCGAAGTGCTCGCTGGTAATGAACTCAAGGATGGCGTTGTCCAGCGTGTCATCGAAGCGGTATGGGGGGCGGGCGAAGCAGCGCTTGATGAAGGCCACGATCAGGGTCAGGAAATCGTCCGACAGGCACGGGCTCTTGGCGATCAGGGTGGTCAGTGACAGGTTGGCCGAGGCGCCGATCACCAGGGCGTAACGCTTGAGCGTGGTATTGGGGAACAGGCTGTTGAGGTGCGTCTTGAGCCGGTTCAGGTCCATGTACGACAGTTTGTAGTCCTTGGGCAGCGAGACGATCGACACCACCGACGAGCAGTTCTTGAAGAAGTGCAGGTCATGCAGCGCGGCGGCGTCGTAACCGGAGGCCTGGTATTGCTCCAGGGCCGCACGGTAACGGCGCGACTCGATCGGCAGCAGGCTGATGCCTTCGATGGCCTGGGTTTGCTTGTTGAAGTGCGGCAGGTCGATGGAGCGCAAGAACAGGTCGTCGATATCCAGGCGCGGGCTTTCGCGCTCGAACACCTTGAACTTGTCCGTGCCTTGCGCGGGCACTTCCGGCACCACCGATTCGGCATAGGCAATCGCCACCGGGCCGGCCAGGCTCATGAACAGGTCGTTGGCATCCAGGCGGATGGTTTCGCCGATGTCGATGCCGGCGCGGCGGAAGTAGTTCTGGTCGTAGTCGGTGGTCACCGCCTGGGCGGTGAGGATGTTGAAGATCTGCTGGGAGATGTACTGGTTGGCGTGCTTCTCCATCGCGTTGACGTCGATGTTGTGAATGGTGCCGTCATCGCTTTCTTCGGCGTAGCGCATGATGTCGTTGGAGATCAGCATCATCGCGTTCCACGGGCGGATACGGCCCATCACGCTGGCCTCGCTGCTGTCTTCGTTATCGAAGTTATACGAGAAGTCCCATTCTTCCGAGAGGTATTTGCACAACAGCCGGCCGGCGTTGATGTGCAGGGCCTCGGACATCTCGCTGCGATGGTCCGTAGCATTGGGCAGCACGCAAATGCCGCTGGTGAAGATCGGTTCGAAGACGAACGAGTGGCCGCTCTTGCCGTCGTTCTCGTCGGCAGGCTTGGTGTCGAAGGTCTTGTTCATGTACGAGTACTGCTGGGCCAGGCCGAACTCCGAGGCCATGCCTGAACCGGTACCGCCACCGGCACTGAAGATGTAGAAGTACAGCCGCGATTGGTTGGCCTTGATGCCGCAGGAGTCGATCAGGTACGAATGGATCAGCTTCCAGTCGGCGCTGGAGAAACGCTGGGTGTCCTTGTTGAGGATGATCTTGGCCAGGTACTGGCCGAGGATCGGTGCGTTGCCGGCACCGCCAGCATGTACCTCGGACAGGTCCATGATTTTCATCTTGCTGTAGTCGCGCAGGAACTCGCCACGTTCGCCCTTGCGCGAGAAGCGGATACGCCCGGCGATGTCTTTGTCCAGGTCGCCCAGCATCACCAGCGGTTCGACCAGAAACACCGGCTTGACACCCTTGTTCTGCACCAGGCGCAGGTTCTGGCGGATCCAGCGTGCCGGGCTGTAGCCCGACTCGCCCTTGAAGCGGTCTTCATTGTTGAACTCGTTGAGGAAGAAGGTACGGGCGTTGTAGACCAGTTCCGCCACGTCAAGAGCGATGTTCGAGCCGCAACGGCCCAGGCCGATCAGGCAGACCGACGGAAACTGCTGCTCCAGGCGCAGGGGGTCGTCGTCTTCGACGTGCTGGTTGCCCGGAAACACCAGGTCACGCAGGCCGTCGAGGTTGTCGAGGATCCGCTGCACGTCCTGCTCGGTGAAGTACAGGTACTGCTGTGCCGGAGAGCTGCGTGCCGGCAGCGTGTCACGAACACCATTGGCGGTCGGTAAGTGGGGAAGAGCCGAAGACTCGGGGACCGCATTGGCAGAAGTGTTCGTAGAGGTCATAGTGCGCCATTTGCCTGGTGTAAGTGAATATCAGAGGGTTATGCCATATGGCCATCACGCAAAACGCCGCGACTCTATCAGTGCGCCATTTGCGGATGCGATAGGGGTTTCCCTTACTTGTTTTAAGGAATTTTCAGTCGAGCTGGCATTGCATCGCCCGTTTGTCGCGCTTCTTTAATCTTCTGCCTGGAGTCGTTCATGAGTACTGCACTGCCTTCGTTGGGATTCGCCGGGATTGGCCTGATGGGCTTGCCGATGTGCCAGCGCCTGTTGGCGGCGGGTTATCCGCTGACGGTCTGGAACCGCAGCCCGGACAAATGCGCCTCATTGGTGGCCGCCGGTGCGCGGCTGGTGACCAGCCCGGCCGAACTGAGTCGTGACAGCGACATGGTGTTGCTGTGCCTGGCCGACACGGCGGTGGTACGGGAGGTTGTGTTTGGCGAGCAAGGCATCGCCGAGGGCGGGCGCAGCGGGCAGTTGTTGGTGGACTTCTCCAGCCTGGAGCCGACTGCCACGCGGGAAATGGCGGCCGAACTGGCTGCGCTGTGCGGCATGGCCTGGCTGGATGCTCCCGTGTCGGGTGGCACGCCCGGCGCCGAGGCGGGTACGTTGGCGATCATGGTGGGGGGCGAGGCCACGGATCTGCAGCGGGCCCGCCCGGTTCTGCAGGTGCTCGGCCAGCGTGTGACGCACATGGGTGGGGTGGGAGCAGGGCAGGTGACCAAGGCCTGCAATCAGATGATCGTGGCCTGCAACGCGCTGGTAATTGCCGAGGTGGTGGCGTTGGCCGAACAGTCAGGTGTTGACGCCACGCTGATCGCCGAAGCTCTTGCTGGTGGCTTTGCCGACTCGAAGCCGTTGCAGATCCTGGCACCACAGATGGCCGAAAGCCGCTTCGAGCCGGTCAAGTGGCATGTGCGTACCTTGCTCAAGGACCTGGACGGGGCCGTCAAGCTCTCCCGCGAGCAGGGCACGGCAACGCCGCTCAGTGGTCTTGCCGCGCAGCTGATGCGCCTGCACGGTAGCCAGGGATATCTGCAAAAAGATCCGGCGACCCTGGTAGAGCTGTATCGCAACAAGGCCTGAACACAGCGTCCTGGCGGTCGAGCTGATCGAGCAGCGAGCGCAATTCGCCCAGCGGTAGCGGGCGGCTGAGCAGAAAACCCTGCAGGTAGTCGCAGCCATTGCTGGCCAGGAATTCGTGCTGCTCGACGGTTTCCACGCCTTCACTGACCACCTCCAGGTGCAGGGTGTGGGCCATGGCGATGATCGCCTGGATGATCTCGCGATCCTTCTGGCTGTCGGGCACATCCTGCAGGAACGAGCGGTCGATCTTCAGCACGTCCAGAGGCAGGCGCTTGAGGTAGGCCAGCGACGAATAGCCGGTACCGAAATCATCGATCGACAGGCCGACACCTTGGTCGCGAATGCGCATGAGCAGGCTGACGGTTTGCTCGATGTCGCCCATCAACGCATGCTCGGTGACCTCCAGCTCAAGATGGCGAGGTGCCAGGCCCGCCTGGTACAGCGCCACTTCCACTTCATTAGGCAGGGTTTCATGGCCCAGGGTCACCGCCGAGCAATTGACCGTGAGCTTGAGGCTGGGAAAACCATGCTGCTGAAGCCGCGCCAGGTCCTGGCAAGCGTGACGCAGCACCCACAGGTCGAGGTCGACCATCAGGCCGTTGGCTTCGGCAATGCTGATGAACCGTTCCGGCCCCATCAGCCCGTGCAGCGGGTGCTGCCAGCGTACCAGCGCTTCAAGCTTGGCCACCTGGCCGGTGCGCACGTTGAAAATGGGTTGGTAGTGCACGCACAACCCTCGTTCTTCGAGCAGGGCGATGCGCAGTTCCTCTTCCAGTTGCAGGGCAAGGCTGGCGCGGTTTTTCAAGCTGCAGTTGAAAAAGTGCAGGCTGTTGCGGCCGCTGCCCTTGGATTGATACAGGGCCAGGTCGGCATGCTTGAGCAGTTCTTCGGCGTTCAGGCCGTCATCGGGGTAGATGCTGATGCCAATGCTGGTGGTCATGACCATGCGCCGGCCGCACAGGTCAATCGGGTCTTTCATCCGTTGCATGATGCGCTGTGCGAGGTGGCGTGCCTCGTCACGGTTGTTGAGCGACGTGACCACGCAGAATTCGTCACCGCCGAAGCGGGCGACCAGGTCGTGGCTGCGGGTGGCTGCCTTGATGTGGTTGGCGATGACTTTGAGCAATTCGTCGCCGGCATCGTGGCCGAGACTGTCGTTGATGCGCTTGAAGTGGTCGATGTCGAGAAACATCACTGCCAGGCGGTGTTCGCCGGGAGTCTGTGCTGCCAGGCGTTCGGCAAAGATCTGGTTGAAACCACGGCGGTTGACCAGGTTGGTCAGGGCGTCGTAATGGGCGGCCTGTTGCAAAGATTCGCGGGCCTGGTCCAGCTGGCTGAGCAGGACACCATAACGGCGCAGGTCGTCTTCCTTGCTCTGCAGCTTCTTGTCGGCCAGGGCGGCACTGATGCTGCTACCACTGATCAGCAGGGTGATGAAGGCTACGGTCAGCCCCAGCTGCAGGCTGTTGTCGCTAGTTGGCAGGCTCAGGGCGGTGGAGGCGGGGATGACCAGGGTCATGGCGGCCATGGCGGTGAAGTGGGTAGCAACGATGCCGCCGGCCATCAGCAGACTGGCGCCATATTTCAGGGTCTGGTGCAGGATGCCGCTGCCATTGAGGAAGTAACGGGCCAGCAGCAAGGCGGCAAGGCTGGTGAGCAGGGCGATGGCGGCGCTGCTCAGCAATAGCGTGGTCTGGTAGTACTGCTGAGCACCGGTCTGCAGCGCGGCCATGCCAACGAAATGCATGAGGATGATACCCAGGCCGATGAGCAAGGCACTTTGCAGGTAGTGGTGCAGGCGCATATTGGTACGGTCGAGGCTGGTCATTGCCAACCAGGCAGCTACCAGGGCGATCAGCAGTGACAGGCCGGTCAGCGAAACGTCGTAGTGCATTTCCAGCGGGGCCTGGAAGGCGAGCATGCTGATGAAATGCATGGCCCAGATGCCGCCGGCCAGGCAGCAGGCACCGAGCATGCGCCACTGCCGCTGTGCTGCGCGCTGTTCGCTATGGGATTGGCGCTCGGCCATGTCGAGGGTGGCAAAGCAGGCTGCGCTGGCCACGGCGAAGGCAATCAGGATCAGCAGCGGTTCATGGCGGCAGTCGATGACGATGCGCCCGGTTGTCGGCAGTTCGGTGAACAGTTGCAGCCCCAGCCATTCCATTGCTTGCCCTTTGCTCGAGTTTCCACTCGTCTCCGTTCAAGCGCTGTGGAGACTGTTCAGGGGGAAGTATAGAAACAGGTCGTAGAACCTTCCTGGCTAGTGGCACTTTGACTTCAACCATTTGGTTCTGTCGTTGATAGCCAGTTGGCATAACGAACTGGGGCCGCTTTGCGCCCCTTTCGTGACACAAAGCCGCTCCTACAGGTGATTGCGGTTTCCTGCAGGCGCGGCTTTGTGTCGCGAAAGGGGCGCGAAGCGGCCCCAGTTATATGACAGGAGGATCAGCCAGCGACCAGTACGCGAATGGCCTCCAGGCGCAACGCCGCCTTGTCGAGCATCGCCAGGCCTTGTTCACGCTGCTTGCGCAGCGCTTCGATCTCGCTGTCACGCACGCTCGGGTTGACAGCTTGCAGGGCAGTCAGGCGTGCCAGCTCTTCATCGGCTTCGGCGACCAGGCGGCGCTGGGCTTCGGCCACACGCTCGACATGCACTGGCAGGACCTTGGCTTCACCGCCGCTGATGCGCTTGGCCAGCACGTCACGCTGGGCCTGGACGAACTTGTTGGCGCTGGCCCGTGGCACGCTTTCTAGCTGGTCGTTGAGGGTTTCGAACGCCACCCGCGAAGCCAGGTCGTTGCCGTTGGCATCGAGCAGGCAGCGCAGTGCTGCCGGCGGCAGGTAGCGGCCCAGTTGCAGGCTGCGGGGCGCCACCACCTCGCTGACGAACAGCAGTTCGAGCAGCACGGTACCCGGCTTGAGTGCCTTGTTCTTGATCAGCGCGACCGCAGTGTTGCCCATCGAACCGGACAGCACCAGGTCCATGCCGCCCTGCACCATCGGGTGCTCCCAGGTCAGGAACTGCATGTCTTCCCGCGACAGCGCCTGGGCGCGGTCGTAGGTAATGGTCACGCCTTCGTCGTCGCCCAGCGGGAAGCTGGCGTCGAGCATCTTTTCGCTCGGCTTGAGGATGAGGGCGTTTTCCGAATGGTCTTCGCTGTCGATGCCGAAGGCGTCGAACAGGGTTTCCATGTAGATCGGCAGGGCGAATTGATCGTCTTGTTCAAGGATCGCCTCGACCAGTGCCTGGCCTTCACCAGCACCACCGGAGTTGAGCTCCAGCAGGCGGTCACGGCCGCTGTGCAGCTCTGCCTCGAGGCGCTCGCGCTCGGCGCGCGCTTCGCTGACCAGCGCAGTCCAGGCCTTGGCATCGCCGCCTTCGAGCATCGGCAGCAGGCGCGGGCCGAACTGGTGCTGCAGGGCGTTGCCGGTCGGGCAGGTATTGAGGAAGGCGTTCAGGCCCTCGTGGTACCACTGGAACAGGCGCTCCTGCGGGCTGTCCTGCAGGTACGGGATGTGCAGTTCGATGGTGTGCTTCTGGCCGATCCGGTCGAGGCGGCCGATACGCTGTTCGAGCAGGTCCGGGTGGGCTGGCAGGTCGAACATTACCAGGTGATGGGCGAACTGGAAGTTACGGCCTTCGCTGCCGATCTCGGAGCAGATCAGCACCTGGGCGCCGAACTCCTCGTCAGCGAAGTAGGCCGCGGCGCGGTCGCGTTCGAGGATGCTCATGCCTTCGTGGAACACCGTGGCCGGGATGCCGGAGCGCACGCGCAGGGCGTCTTCCAGGTCCATGGCGGTTTCGGCGTGGGCGCAGATCACCAGGACCTTGGTGCGCTTGAGCATCTTCAGCGTGTCGATCAGCCAGTCGACTCGTGGGTCGAAGCGCCACCAGCGTTCGTCATCGCTGACGTCACCCTGGGCCTGGAAGGCCACTTCCGGGTACAGCTCGGCGTGTTCGCCAGCGGGCAGGTCCTGGTATTGCGCGGGATTGGCCAGGGGATAAGGGTGCAGCTGGCGCTCGGGGAAGCCCTGGACGGCCGCACGGGTGTTGCGGAACAGCACGCGACCGGTGCCGTGGCGGTCGAGCAGTTCGCGGATCAGGCGGGCACTGGCCTGGGTATCGCCATCGTTGACTGCAGCCAGCAAGGCTTCGCCTTCGGCGCCGAGGAAGCCTTGGATGGTGGCATGGGCCTTGGGTGACAGGCGGCCTTCTTCAAGCAGCTCTTGCACGGCTTCTGCCACCGGGCGGTAGTTTTCACTCTCGGCGCGGAACGCCGCGAGGTCGTGGAAACGGTTGGGGTCGAGCAGGCGCAGACGGGCGAAGTGGCTGTCCTGGCCGAGCTGTTCGGGGGTGGCAGTCAGCAGCAGCACGCCTGGGATGACTTGCGCCAGTTGCTCGACCAGGCCGTACTCAGCGCTGACCTGATCTTCGTGCCACACCAGGTGGTGCGCCTCATCGACCACCATCAGGTCCCAGCCCGCGGCGAACAGCGCGTCCTGGGCCCTTTCGTCATCGACCAGCCATTCCAGGGCGACCAGCGCCAGCTGGGCATCCTCGAACGGGTTGCTGGCGTCGCTTTCGATGAAGCGTTCGGCGTCGAACAGGGCGACCTGCAGGTTGAAGCGCCGGCGC
Organism: Pseudomonas sp. NBRC 111130; assembly: GCF_001320485.1. NCBI lineage: Bacteria > Pseudomonadati > Pseudomonadota > Gammaproteobacteria > Pseudomonadales > Pseudomonadaceae > Pseudomonas > Pseudomonas sp. NBRC 111130. The sequence goes on along the minus strand of NZ_BCBG01000057.1, from coordinate 13,931 downwards.
ATTTCCACCAGCCACTGATGCTGGAGGTTTTCCGGGACCAGGATCAGCACGCGACTGGCGCGGCCCGACAACAGCTGGCGGTGAATCACCAGGCCGGCTTCGATGGTCTTGCCCAGGCCCACTTCGTCGGCCAGCAATACACGCGGGGCGCTGCGGTCGGCGACTTCGCGGGCGATGTGCAGCTGGTGGGCGATCGGTTGCGCACGGCAACCGCCCAGGCCCCAAAGCGACGACTGCATCTGCTTGCTGGTGTGGTGCAGGGTGTTGTAGCGCAGGCTGAACCACGACAGCGGGTCGATCTGCCCGGCGAACAGGCGGTCGCTGGCCAGGCGGAACTGGATGAAGTTCGACAGCTGGGTTTCTGGCAGGGTGCGCGCCTGGTTCTGGGCATCCAGGCCGTGGTAGACCATCAGCCCGTCGATGTCCTCGACCTCGCGCACGGTCAGCTTCCAGCCTTCGAAGTGGGTTATCTGGTCACCCGGAGAGAAACGCACGCGGGTCAGCGGCGCATTGCGCAGGGAATACTGGCGGGTGTCGCCAGTGGCCGGGTAGAGCACGGTCAACAGGCGGCCATCCTGCGCCAGGATGGTCCCCAGGCCAAGCTCCGCTTCACTGTCGCTGATCCAGCGTTGCCCCGGTTGATACTGCTGCGCCATACTGCCTGAACTCCCGCGATGAAAAAGCCGGCTATGTTAACGGATAGGCCGGGCGGACCATAGACCAGAAGTCCATGAGTCTAGCTGTTTCATTGCAGAATACCGTCTTGCTGACGAGGGCTACGCACCGATATGCCGCTCAAGCACCGCTGGTTGCACACTTCCATGGCCATAGGTAGCTTGCTGCTGGCCGCCTGTGAGCAGAAAAATTTCGAAACCTTGCCTGCGATCCCCGTCGAGCAGCTCGAAGTACTGGGCGTGCAGACGCCGATCAAGAGCGTGCACTTCCGCGATCGCGACGGCGAAGGGCTGCTGGTACTTAGCCGCAGCGATGGCCAGGCAGTCGATGCCGAGTCCGAGCAGGAGGTCGACAAGGTGGTGCTGAAGGCCACCCTGTATGGTCGCACCGCCGAGGATGACGCGTTCAAGCCGCGTTGGCAGATCGAGCAGGAAACCACCTGCCCAGGGCTGGACCTGGATGTCGACTTCTATACCGATGTCAGTGATGTCAGTGACTTGAACAAGGACGGCGTCGCCGAAGTGACCGTGGCCAGCCACGCCTTCTGTGGTGGCGGCATCGACCCGCATGACATCGCCATCGAGATGCGCGAAGGGCAGAACGCCTACACCATCACTGGCCAGTCGCTGATCACCCCGGCAGGTGAAGAGCCGGTTGGCGGCGAGCGTGAAGACAGCGCTTCGTTGAAGAACGCACCCCAGGTGCTACGCGAGCACATGGATGCGGTCTGGCAACAGGTCTACAGGCGGCCCTGGAGCGAAGCCAGCCCGCCAGCAGACGATGACCCTGAGGATGAAGCCGAATAACGGCGATCTATACTGGCAAGGTGCGGCTGTTGTGGCCGCACGTCCGCACCTTTGACGCTCAAGCTGGCTAACGGATGGCCGATACAGTGGGCACAGGAGAATTTCCATGCTGCCACCGATCATCCCGCTCAGTGCTGCCCCCGTGACCTCGCAACATGACCCGGTCAAACAGACCCCCGACATCAAGCCGGTGGTGCCTGTGCAGCCTTCGTCCAACGAAAGCACCATCGACCTCAAGCAGCAGCGCGATCCCCAGGAGCAAGCCTTGCTCCTGCGAGAAGAGCAGCGCCGCCAGCAGCGGCGCAACAACAAGGGTGATGAGGAGCGCTACAGCGCCGTCCCGGGCGATGAGGTCAACGCCGACAACACCGTGCCGGTGGCGCCATTGATCGGTGATCATCCGCGCCAGGGCCTGCTGGTCGATATAGAAGTCTGACGCGGGGCTGGTCACGGCCAGCGCCTGGCTTCATGATGCAAGTCTCTGTAGATCTTCGAGCCCACCCATGAGCCAAGACAACCTCATCGACTTCGATGCCGAGCGCGCCAAGCGCATCCATGACCTCAAGGAAAAGCGCCTGAACGAAGTGCGCCAGGCATTCGAGCAGGCCATGCCGCTTGCCACCGCGAAGAAAAAGAAGCCCAAGGGCAAGCCCAAGAAGCGCTGAAACTTGACGCAGGTCAAGCCTGCACCCGCCTCGCGTGCCCGGTCCCGGGCAGCATTGACCCTGATCAATTTTCCCCGCCGCCGTATTCGTTACCTTGCATCCATCGGACAACGGCAAACGAATCGGGAGGCCAGCATGTTCTTCGACAATGTGGTTATCGCGGGCGTGGTAACGGTCGGGTTGATGTTTGCATTCTTTGCCGGTCTGGGCATTTTCATCTGGAAGGACGCACAGAAGCGCAAGCCGCGCTGACCTTCCGGATCCACGAGCACGCAAGGCATTTAGGGCGACTTCGGTCGCCTTTTTTTTGCCTGCGTTTTTGTCGTTAAAGATGATTAGCTAGCTAATTAATCGTCTCGTGAGTATCCTTCGCTGCATTGTCTATCGTTTATCAATACACCCTCACAAGGTCCGTTACGTGCCCATCACCTTCCAGGCCCTTTTCGCACCCAGCAGCCTTGCCATCAAATTCGCCATCAAGACCCTGCTAGGTGCGGGCCTGGCACTGTGGCTGGCCATGCGCTGGGGGCTGGAGCAACCGTCCTGGGCATTGATGACCGCATTCATCGTCGCCCAACCGTTGTCCGGGATGGTGGTGCAGAAGGGGCTGGCGCGGCTGGCGGGTACCCTGGTCGGCACGCTGATGTCGGTGGTGTTCATCGGCCTGTTCGCCCAGGCCCCCTGGCTGTTCCTGATCACCCTGGCGTTGTGGCTGGCCCTGTGCACGGCGGCCTCCACACAGCTGCGCAGCGCCTGGGCCTATTCATTCGTGCTGGCGGGCTATACCGCCGCCATCATCGCCTTGCCTGCCATCAGTCATCCCTTGCAGGTGTTCGACCAGGCGGTGGCACGTTGCACCGAAATCTGCCTGGGTATTTTCTGCGCCACGGCCAGCAGTGCGCTGATCTGGCCCATGCGGGTCGAGCAGCAGCTCGCCGGGCAGGCTCGTCAGGCCTGGCAGAATGGCCTGCAGGCAGCAAGCGCCATGCTCGGCGGCGAGGATGAAGCGCGCAAAGGGTTGCTGGACAGCCTCGGCCGTATAGTCGCCATCGATACCCAGCGTGAGCACGCCTGGTTCGAGGGCCCGCGCGGCCGGCTGCGGGCCAAGGCCATTCGCGGGTTGAGCCAGAAGCTCATGGTGCTGCTGCGCATTTCACGCTCGGTCCGTCGGCAGTGGCGGCAGCTGGACGAGCGCGAAACCGCGCACCTCGGTCCTTGGCTCGAAGAGCTGCGAGCCCTGCTGGTCAAACCTGATCAGCCGAGCCTTCTGGTGTTGCGCCAGCGCATCTGGGACGCCGCGCATGACGAGCAGATCAGCTCTGCCGAGCACTTCTGCCTGGCACGCATGGCCCTGTTGCTGGACTTCGCCATGGCCGCTACCCAGGCCTTGGACGATGTCGAGGCGGGCAGGGCGCCGAAGGATGTCGCCCAGGGCCTGGCGGCGCACCGCGACTGGTCGCTGGCTTTGTTGTTCGGTTCACGCAGTGCCTTGGCCTTCCTGGTCATGAGCAGCTTCTGGCTGGCCACTGCCTGGCCGTCGGCGCCGGGCGGCCTGGTGCTGACCTGCGTGGTCTGCAGCCTGTTCGCCAGCCGCGAGAATGGCGCACAGATCGGTCTGAGCTTCTTGCGCGGCATCTTCCTGGCGATCCCGACGGCCTTCCTGGTCGGGCAGATCATCCTGCCGCAGTGGAGTAGCTTCGCCATGCTCTGCCTGGGCATGGGCGTGCCGCTGTTCTTTGGTGCGTTGGGCATGGCCCATCCGCGTACCGGTGCCACCGCGACCTCTTATTGCCTGCACTTCATCGTGCTGGTATCACCGCTCAATGCCATGACCTTCGGGGTGGCGACCATGCTCAACAGCGCCCTGGCCATGTTGGTGGGCGTGGGCGCCGCCGTGTTGGCGTTCCGCCTGCTGGTGTTCCGCCACCCGGCCTGGCTTGGCCGGCGCCTGCGCGCTGCGACCCAGAATGACCTGGTGCGCCTGACCCGGCGCGATCTGCGCGGTGCCGACAGTTGGTTTGGCGGGCGCATGGCCGACCGCCTGATGCAATTGGCCCGGCATGCCAGCGAATTGCCGGCTACCGGGCGCAAGCGTTGGGATGACGGTTTGCATGGGCTGGATATCGGTGACGAACTGGTGCATCTGCGCATGTGCCTGGCGGTGGCCCAGGTGCCGTTGGGGGCTGCCGAGCGCGAGTACCTGCAGCAGGTCGAGGCGGCACTGGCCACCGGCCCGGCGGTTGGCCGCGAGCGGCGCCTGGATGCGGCCAGCGAGCAGTTCATCGCGGCTTTGCAGCGAGCGCCGGCCAGTGACCCGTTGCGCCTTGCCCAAGGTGCGGTGCTGCAGTTGCAGAAGAGCTGGGGGAAATGGTGCCGTTCGCAGGAGGATGAGCATGGGCTTGCGTGAGTGGGAGCTGGGTGGTGTGCTGCTCAGCCCGTTCCTGATTTACGTGCTGATGGCGCTGGCGCTGACCGGCGTGCTGCGTCTGCTGGTGCAGGCCACACCGTTGGGGCGCTGGATCTGGCATGAAGCGCTGTTCGACACGGCGTTGTTCGTTTGTGTGCTGTTCCTGGTGGTTCGCCTGCTGGGGCCTTTGTAAGGAGTGATTCGATGCGTGCTGTCGTCCGTGTCCTGGTGACCTTGTGCGTGGTCGCTATTGCCGTTCTGGCCGGTTTCAAGCTCTGGCAGTACTACATGCTCACGCCGTGGACGCGTGATGCCAGGGTGCGCGCCGATGTGGTGGTGATCGCCCCGGATGTGTCCGGATGGGTGCGTGAGCTCAAGGTGCAGGACAATCAGCAGGTCAAGGCGGGCGACCTGTTGATGAGCATTGATCGCGAGCGCTTCCAGGCCGCCTTCGACCAGGCCAGCGCGGTGGCTGAAACCCGCGCTCAGCAGTTGCACCTGCGTGAACGTGAAGCGGCGCGGCGTACGGCCTTGGGCCCGGAGGCGATCAGTGCCGAGCTGCGCGAAAACGCCCAGATCAACGCCGCCGTAGCCCGTGGTGAACTGCACGAGGCTCAAGCCCAGTTACAGGTGGCGAAGATCAACCTGGCGCGCAGCGAAGTGCGGGCGCCGCGTAGCGGGCATATCACCAACCTGCGCCTGGCCGAGGGCAACTATGTCAATACCGGTCAATCGGTGATGGCCCTGGTGGATGATTCGACGTTCTACATCCAGGCCTATTTCGAGGAGACCAAGCTGCCGCGCATTCGGGTTGGCGACGAGGTCAAGGTCTGGCTGATGGGCGCTGGCAATGCCATGCAGGGCCATGTGGAGAGCATCAGCCGTGGTATCACCGACAGCAACAGCAACCCGGACAGCCAGCTGCTGCCGGTGGTGGAACCAACCTTCAACTGGGTGAGGCTGGCGCAGCGCATACCGGTGCGGATCAGGCTGGACCAGATTCCCGAAGGCGTGCACCTGAGCGCGGGGATGACCGCCAGCGTCCAGGTGCATGAGGATCAGATAGAACAGTGATGGTCAGGGGGCTGCTTTGCAGCCCCAGAATTTCTGCTTTAAAGGAACATCCCGCCAGACACTTCCAGCCGCTGCCCGGTAATCCAGCCATTGCCCTCTTCAAGCAACAGTGCGATGGCGGCGCCGATATCATCGGGCAATCCGACCCGCCCCAGCGCAGTGTTACCGGCAATGAAATCATTGACCTGCTGGTTGTCGCGCACAACACCGCCACCAAAGTCAGTCTCGATCGCCCCCGGCGCGAGGATATTGACCCGAATGCCGCGTGCCCCGAGTTCCTTGGCCTGATACCGGGTCAATACCTCCATCGCGCCTTTCATTGCCGCATAGGCGGCATACCCGGGCAGTGCAAAACGCGCGAGCCCGGATGACACATTGACGATTCGCCCGCCATCGACCAGCAACGGCAGCAGCCGTTGGGTGAGGAAGAATGGCCCTTTGAGCTGAATGTTCAGCAACTGGTCGAACTGCGCCTCGGTGGTTTCGCTGAACGGCACATTCAGGCCGATACCGGCGTTGTTCACCAGGAAATCGAAGCGCTCACAGCCGAAACGTTGCTGCAAGGTCGTGCCCAGGCGTTCGGCAAAGCTGGCGAAGCTGCTGCAGTCGCCGACGTCCAGTTGCAGCATGACAGCCTTGGCGCCAGCCGCCTCGAGGGCCTTGGCCACCTGCTGGGCCTCGTCAGCCTTGCTGTGGTAGGTGCCGATGATGTCGATACCGCGTGCAGCCAGATGCTCGGCGGCATTGCGGCCCAGGCCACGGCTGGCGCCAGTGATCAGAGCGATCTTGCGAGTCATGTCGTATCCCTCTTGGGTGGTGGATGAGGGACAGGTTATTGATCGCGTTACGGCTGTTAAATCCAGCAGAATCGGAAATACTGTTCGTGTGTTTCGAATAGTCGGGGTGAAGATGAACAAGCTGGAACTGCTGCGCACGTTCGTTCGGGTCAGCGAATTGAGCAGTTTCACTCTGGCGGCAGACAGCCTCGGCCTGCCACGCTCGACGGTATCCGAGCAGGTCAGGGCGCTTGAGCAATTACTCGGCACGTGCCTGTTCAACCGCACCACGCGGCGCGTCCAGGCGACCCAGGACGGTGTTCTGCTGTATGAGCGCAGCAAGGATTTGCTGTCGGGCATGGACGAGATCGAGAGCCTGTTCCGTGCCGATGATGCCGAGCTGGCAGGCTGCCTGCGGATCGACATGCCGACCATGATGGCCCGCCGGGTGATCATTCCAGCCTTGCCGCAGTTCTTGTCACGGTTTCCCAAACTGGAGGTGGAGATCAGTTGCACCGATCGACAGGTTGACCTGCTGCGTGAAGGGTTCGACTGTGTGATGCGCATCGGTGCGCTGAGCGACCTGGATGTCGTGGCGCGGCCTGTCGGCCAGTTGAGCATGCGTAATTGCGCCAGCCCCGCCTACCTTGCCCGTTGCGGGGTGCCGCAGCGCCTGGAAGACCTGGCCGGGCACCGCCTGGTTCACTATGTGCGCAACCTGGGTGCGCGCAGTGCCGGTTTTGAATATGTGCAGGATGGCCAGGTGTGCTTTCAGCCCATGGGCGGCGCGGTCACGGTCAATAACGCCGAGGCCTATTCGGCAGCATGCCTGGCGGGCCTTGGCTTGATCCAGGTGCCCGCAGTGGGTGTCGCGCATCACCTGGCAAGCGGCGAGTTGGTAGAGGTCATGCACGGCTGGCAGGCACAGGCCATGCCGGTGTCCTTGTTGTATGCCCGGCAACGCCATGTACCACGTCGTGTCCAGGCTTTCATGGGCTGGCTGGGCGGGCTGCTGGCGTCGCAGGTCGACCCGCTGCCGGGCAACGAAAACCTTGGTACAACCATGAGCCCATGAGCTAGGCTGCCCACTGCGCGTCGCCCATCAGAGGCGACCGTTACCTGCCTGGCGTGCGTCACTTCCGTTCATTTGCGAGGTTACGTCATGGCCATCACTTCCCAAGACATCTGCAGCGCTGCCGACCAGCTCAATGGCTTTGTCGGCTTTCATCGCAAGCGCGGCATCCATATCGTGCGGTTTTCCGAGGACGCGTTCGGCATGGACGTGGCGGATGACAGCATCACCCCCCTGCAGCGAGTTCGTCTGGCGGCCGCAACAGGACGCGCGCATGGCGCTGTGCCGGGAGCGTCTGGCACTGTTGCTGGAGCAGCATGTGGACGACCGGCTGAACATTGGCGAGCCGTTGCGCATCTACCTTCGGCGCAGTGACCTTCCGGAAATCGTGGCTGAGCGCTCGCTGCGCTGAGCCGCGGTTCAAGAGGCGTTTGCGGCCCTGCCGGGCTCCAGCTGCAACAATCGCTCGAAGCTGGCCTTGTCCAGAGGCCGGCTCAGGTAAAAGCCCTGCACTTCATGGCAGCGGTCGTTCTGCAGTGCCAGCAATTGTTGCTCGGTCTCCACGCCCTCGGCCGTCACCGTCAGCCCCATCGCCTCACCCAGGTTGATGATCGCCTGTACCACGGCGCGGTCGCTTCCCGTGTTGTTGGCCAGGCCGGCGATGAAACGCTTGTCGATCTTGATGCTGTCGAACGGGTAGGTCCGCAGGTAGCCCAGCGAGGAATAGCCGGTGCCGAAATCATCCATGTTCAGTCGTACGCCCAGTTCCTTGAGCGCGAGCATGGTGCCCAGGGCGCCTTCGATGTTGTTGAGCATCACATTCTCGGTAATTTCCAGCTCGAGCCGCTGAGCAGGAAAGCCGGTTTGCAAGAGGATTTCGCGCATGTCGGCGACCACGTCACTGCGCATGAATTGCGCAGGTGACAGGTTTACTGAAACCAGCAGAGGGGCGGGCCAGTCGCGGGCGCTGCGACAGGCCTCGCTCAGCACCCAGCGGCCGAGGGCAACGATCAGGCCGCTTTGCTCGGCCAACGGGATGAAGGTATCCGGCGCGAGCAGGCCTTCCTGCGGGTGCTGCCAGCGCAGCAAGGCCTCGACCGAGACGATGCGCAAATCGCTCAGGCGATAGCGTGGCTGGTAGTGGAGGACGAGCTCGTTGTTCTTCAGGGCGCGGCGCAAATCGTTTTCCAGCTGGCGGCGGTACTGGATCTGCTGGTTCATCGCGGCAGCGAAGTAGCGCCAAGTGCCTTTGCCGTCGACCTTGGCCTGGTACAGGGCGATATCGGCGCAGCGGATCAGCTCGCCAGCATCGAAGCCCGGCTCGCGCGTCTGGGCAATGCCGATGCTGACACCAATGTCCAGTTGCTGGTTTTCAAACGCAATGGGTTGCTGCAGCAGTTCGATCAGGCGCCGGCAGAGGCGGTCGATTTCGCTGCGGTTATCCAGGCCTTGCAGTACCAGGACGAACTCATCACCGCCCAGGCGCGCCACCAGGTCCACGTCGCGTGTGGTGTCGCGCAGGCGTGCGGCCACTTCCTGCAGCACGGCATCACCTGCGCTATGCCCGAGGGAGTCGTTGATCGGCTTGAAGTTGTCCAGGTCGAGCAGCAGCAAGGTCAGCGGCGGTGAGTCGCTGCCGCGCAACAGCGCCTGTTCGAGGTGCCTGGCCAGCTTGTTGCGATTGGCCAGGCCGGTCAGTGGGTCGTGCAGCGACAGGTGCTGGATGCGCGCGTGGGCCTCGACTTCGTCGGTAATATCGCTGGCCGTACCGCGAAAGCCGACGGGCTTGCCGTCGAGCTGGATGGCCCGTGCCGATATGCGGCAGTAGCGGCTCAGGCCGTTGTGGTCGTGGTAGGCGCAACGCAGGTTGGACGGTTGTTCCGAGTCTGCCTCGATCTGCCCATCCAGCCAGGCTGATAACGGCGTGGTTTCGCAGCTGAGCAGTTGATTGAGGGGTTGGCCAAGCCATGTCTCGACCGGGTCGCCGGTAACACTGACGAAACGCTGGGAAAGGTAGGTGAGCCGTTGCTGTCGGTCGGTTTCCCAGATCCAGTCGGAGCTGGCCTCGGCTACTGCGCGAAAACGTTGCTCGCTGGCCTCCAGAGCCTGATTGCTCGTTTGCAGGTGCTGCAGGCTGAGGTCGATGACGCGGGCGTTGCGCAACGCCAGACGAAACAGATAGAGCATCACCACGCCCAGTATCAGCAGCGCGCAGAGCAAGGGCGGCAATACGGCCCAGAGCAGCTGCCGACCGGGCATCGGGCTGGTCCAGGCCAGGCGATAACCGGTGTCGCCCAAGGCAATCTGCTGGCGACCGGGCTCGGGCTCCTCGTTCTTTTCTATATGCATGTGCGCAAGCCCAGCCACTTCGCCCAGGTGCGCGAGCTTGGCTTCGGTCAGTTGGTCGATGAACAGCATGACCGGTGCCTGGCTCACCTCTGCGGCGGTGACGTCCTTGTCCGGGCGCACGGCGGCAGCACTGAGGATCGCCGGCCAGTTGTTGAACAGGACGAAACGGTTGACCTGCCCGCGGGCGCTGGCGGCTGAGCGCGCGGCCGCGATGATTTCAGGCAGGGGCGCATCGATGAAACTGCCGGCAGCTGCCTCGGTAGGCGCACCTTTGAACAGCGCGTAGCTGGTGTGCTGGTCATCGACCACGAACACACCTTCGTAGCCGCTGGCACTGTACAGCGATTCGCCAACGTTCTTTTCTTCATAGGCCCACTGCCAGTCGACCTTGCCTGCCAGGTGCTCGAAGGCAGCGTCCCACACGGCGTAGCTGGACAGAAACTGCCGTGAGGCCAGCAGGCGTTGTTCCAGCGTCTGGCTGGCATGGAAAGCGCTGCGTTGTTTTTCCTGCTGGTCGAGGGTTGACGCGATGTTGAACAGTGCGCCAAGGGTGATCAGGCAGACGACGCCGAACACCACGCAGAAAAAGCCGATCAGACGACGGACGTGAAGGTGAGGGAGAGGGCTGGCGGTCCTGGCCATGCGCAAACGACTCCTTGTTGACTGCAACTCCCAGCCGGGCAATCAGCAAGGAGGCTCAGTCAGGATAGGCCAGCCTGAGCGCGGTGGCCTCGCCTTGGGCGAAATTGATCTGGTCGCGCCCGCGGCGCTTGGCGCTGTACAGTGCCTTGTCGGCCTGCTCCAGCCAGTGCTCGGCGGACTCCAGGTCGGCGTGGAAAGCCGCCAGGCCGATGCTCAAGCTGATGCGCAGGTGCGGCAGCTGTGGGTTGCGGTAGCTGGCGACGTGCTCACGCAAACGCTCCATGGCCTGGCAGGCCTGGGCCTCACTGGCGTCGGGCAGGATCACGCAGAACTCGTCGCCGCCGTAACGCCCGGCTTGGTCGGATTCGCGAAGGGTGCGCTTGAGCGCCTCGCTCATCTGGCGCAGCACACAATCACCGACCACATGGCCGAAGGTGTCGTTGATGGTCTTGAAGTGATCGATGTCGATGAGTGCGATCACGGCAGCGGACGGTTGTTGCCGGCAGGCCTGGAACCTGAGCAGCAGCAGGTCTTTCCAGGCGCCATGATTGAGCAGGCCGGTCAGGCTGTCAGTCAGGCTCAGGGCGCTGAGGCGACGCTTGTGCTCTCCCAGCTTGATCGCCAGGCGGTAGCAGACCCACCCCAGCGCCAACGGGTAGAGGGTCAGCATTGGCAGGCAGGCGTAGATCTGCAGCGCCGTGGCGTTCAGCTGTAGCCCGGTGCCCAGCAATGCGCTACCCAGCAGCATGCCGGCCAGCTGCGCGATTGCCCCGCGAACGATCAGGCGCTTGCCGCCTGCGGCCACGTTGTTCATGGTCATCATCGACAGCACGGTCACGGTTGGCAGCGGGTTGAAGTGCATGGCCGCGGTCCAGAATCCACCCAGCAGCGAGTCCAGCAGCAGGTTGCGTTGTTCGGCCTGATAAGGGGCTGCCGAACGTGTTGCCCATTGATAGGCGACATGGGGCCAGAGCAGACCGTTGAACAGTAGCAGCACCCAGGCCCAGGTCGGTGGTGCCAGCGGTGCCACGCCGGCGGCTACGCTGAACAGGCCGATCCCCAGGCCGATGACACGCGGCAGGTAGATGCGTTTGACGAAAGAAAGTCCCTTGCCGCTGCGATTGTCCGTCATGGTCGTTGTTCTTCTGCTGGGGTGCCGTTTATCGCATAACTCACGTGAATATTGTCGAACAGTGTTTCATCGACGAAAAATGACCTTACAAGCCAATTCACGGTTGATGTGATCCCAGTGGGGTAACATGAAGCCTTTCCTCTTGCTTGGAGTGCTGCTGCTCATGGCTCCCATGGCTAATCCTGGCGACCAACCGGCGCCACAGCGGGACGGACGTTTTCACAACCAGGCCAGCCTGCCGCAGGATGGCGTGCTGAAGAAGCTGCGCATCGGCCTCAAGTACCTTTTTCTGCGCAAGCCGCCGGAAACCCGGCCGGCAACCGCGATCAGCGTGCAGCCGATGACCCGCCAGCAGGTGCTCGATGCACCGGACCACAGCCTGTGGCGCCTGGGCCACTCCACGGTATTGCTCAAGCTGCGCGGTCGCTACTTCATTACCGACCCGGTGTTTGCCGAACGCGCCTCGCCGGTGCAATGGGCCGGGCCGCTGCGCTTTCATGCGCCACCGCTGGGGCTGGATGAGTTGCCGCCGCTGACGGCGGTGATTCTGTCCCATGATCATTTCGACCATCTGGATGAGCAGGCGATACGCCGACTGGCCCTGCGTGCCGGGCGCTTTCTGGCGCCGCTCGGGGTGGGTGACTTGCTGATCGAATGGGGAGTGCCTGCGGCAAAGGTGGTGCAACTGGACTGGTGGCAGGAAACCGAAGTCGAGGGTGTGCGTTTCGTCGCTACGCCCGCGCAACATTTTTCAGGGCGCGGCCTGTTCGACAGCAACCGCACCTTGTGGGCTTCCTGGGTACTGATAGACGACCAGACGCGTGTCTACTTCAGCGGTGATACCGGTTACTTCAAGGGTTTTGCCGAAATCGGCGAGCGCTTCGGGCCGTTCGACCTGACATTGATCGAGACCGGTGCCTACAACGTGGCCTGGCCCAACGTGCACATGCAACCAGAGCAAAGCCTGCAGGCACATCTGGACCTGCGCGGGCGCTGGATGCTGCCGATCCATAACGGCACCTTCGACCTTTCAATCCACGGATGGCAGGAGCCGTTCGAACGTATTGTCGCCCTGGCAGCGGCGGCCCAGGTACGCCTGAGCACGCCTCAGATGGGCGAACGGGTAAGTATCGACTCTCCCCATGAGGGCCAGAACTGGTGGCAGCCGCACCCCACGCATCAGCGGGGCAGGGCGGTCGAACGGGCATTGGCGGCGCGCTGAGTTCAATTCCGGCCTTGTCGACGCTCTTCGTCTTTTAATAGCTGCGATGGCGGCTTGCCGCTGTCGCTGCGCACCTGAGCATGGCTGATCAGGGCAAAGATGAAACTGCCGCCGACGATATTGCCCGCCAGGGTCGGCAAGGCGAACTCCAGCCAGAAGCTGCGCCAGGTTTCGTCGCCCGCCCACACCAGGTAGGACACTTCCACCGAACCAACGACGATATGGGTGAAGTCGCCCAGCGCCATCAGGTAGGTGATCATGAGGATGATCCAGATCTTGGCATGCTCCATGGACGGGATCATCCAGACCATTGTGGCGATCATCCAACCCGAAACGATGCCTTTGGCGAACATCTGGCTGATGTCGTTCTGCATGACTTTGCGCCCGACTTCGAGGAAGGCCACGTCGGTCTTGCTGTCGAAGATCGGCAGTTCGAGCATTACCCAGGCCACCAGCAAGGTGCCTGCCAGGTTGCCGAGCAGCACTACTCCCCACAGCCGCAGCAAGCGCCCGAGGTTGGCCAGGCTTGGCGTGGTCATGACCGGCAGCACGGCGGTGAGGGTGTTTTCGGTAAACAGTTGCTGGCGTGCCAGGATCACCGCAAGAAAGCCGGCGCTGTAGCCAATGCTGGCGATGACCTGGGCGCTCCCGCCTTCGGGCAACCGTGCATAGAACAGCCCCATGGCCATCAGCGACAGGCCCATGGTCAGGCCGGCGGCAAGGGCAGACCACCAGAGTGCAGCGAGTGTGCGCTCCAGTTCCTGGTCGCCCTGGTATCGAATGATCTCGTGCAGTACCGCAGCCCGCGGCGGCTGGTTATGGCTGACTTCCTTCTCTTCGTCCGCCGAAAGGCCAGGGGTCTTTTCACTCTGCGCATCGCTCATGGCCGTTACGCTCCAAGGTGGGATTCTCTACAGAGCGGTGTAGCATGCATTTAGTTGCCAGGCCGCTGCAGACGACTATCTAAAGTTTTTTCAGATCAAGGTGTTGACTCTGATTTCAAAGCGCGTATTATTCGCCTCCTCGCAGCGTTGAACGCAACGAGGCAGGCGTAAGTTGTTGAAGTTGAAGGCTTTTAAAAGAAAGCGGTTTCAAAAAACTTCAAAATAAG
>NZ_BCBG01000056.1:0-28313 GCF_001320485.1 Pseudomonas sp. NBRC 111130 | reverse complement strand
TGGTCGCGTTGATTTCGGAGGTTGTCTTTTACCTCCGACCCTCTTTGCTGTATTTCACTACTGCCTTGTGTCCCAGATATTCCATGCCTTCTGGCTTCCTGATCGTAGGTTTTCGATGATCACAAGATAACGAAAGCAAGAGATGGGCTTGACGCAATGTAGGAAAGCTCCTGGATTGAGGTCCCGCCTCAATCCAGGCATTACGTTCAATGCTTGATCATCACATGCCGCACACAGGTGTAATCCTCCAGCCCATACATCGACATGTCCTTGCCATACCCCGAATGCTTCTGTCCCCCATGGGGCATTTCACTGACCAGCATGAAGTGGGTGTTGACCCAGGTGCAGCCATACTGCAAGCGCGCCGCCAGGCGGTGGGCGCGGCCGGTGTCGCGGGTCCACACCGATGATGCCAGGCCGTAATCGGAGTCGTTGGCCCATTCCAGCGCCTGCTCTTCGGTGCTGAAGCGGGTCACCGAGACCACCGGGCCAAACACCTCGTTGCGCACGATCTCGTCATCCTGCAAGGCGTCGGCCAGTACGGTCGGTTCGAAGAAGAAGCCATCCCCCGCAATCACCTTGCCGCCCGTCACCAGGCGGATATGCGGCTGGGCGATGGCACGCTGGACCAGGCCGGCCACCTTGTCGCGGTGCTGGGCGCTGATCAGCGGGCCGAGTTCGGTGTCCTCGGCATCCTGCAGGCCGGCCTTGAGGCTGGAAACGGCCTTGCCCAGGCGCTCGACGAAGCGCTCGTAGATACCCGCCTGCACATACAGGCGGCAGGCCGCCGTGCAGTCCTGGCCGGCGTTGTAGAAGCCGAACGTGCGGATGCCATCGATGGCTGCGTCGATATCGGCATCATCGAACACCAGCACCGGCGCCTTGCCGCCCAATTCCATATGCATGCGTTTCACACTGCTGGCAGTGGCGCCAATGATATGCGCGCCGGTGGGAATGGAGCCGGTCAGCGAGACCATGCGCACCTTGGGGTGGGTGACCAGCGGGTTGCCGACCGTCTGCCCACGGCCGAACAGGATGTTGAGCACACCGGGCGGCAACAGGTCCTTGGCCAGTTCGCCCAGGCGCAGGGCGGTCAGCGGGGTCAGCTCGGAGGGTTTGATGACTACCGTATTACCCGCTGCCAAGGCCGGGGCGACCTTCCACGCCAGCATCATCAACGGGTAGTTCCACGGCGCAATCGAAGCCACCACGCCCAGCGGGTCGCGGCGGATCATCGAGGTATGGCCCGGCAGGTATTCACCCGCCGCCGACCCGCCGAGGCAGCGTGCGGCGCCGGCAAAATAGCGGAATACGTCGGCGATGGCCGGGATTTCATCATTCAGGGCCGCGGCAAACGGCTTGCCGCAGTTCTGCGACTCGAGTCGGGCCAGTTCATCGCCATGGGCTTCGAGGGTGTCGGCCAGCGCCAGCAGCACCAGCGAGCGCTCCTTGGGGCTGGTCTGGGACCAGCTGTCGAAAGCCTGGTCGGCGGCGCGCACGGCGGTATCGACCTGGGCCTCGGTGGCTTCGTTGATTTGCGCCAGGGCGCTGCCTTCGGCTGGATTGAGTACAGTCCAGGCAGGGCCTTCGCCGGCGACCAGCTTACCGTTGATCAGCATTCGGGTTTGCATGAGGGACTCCTTGAGGGTCATTTGCCACTGCCCGCGACGCTTTCGCCGCCACGGGTCAGGTAATAGGCGCCGAGGATCGGCAACATGGTCACCAGCATCACCAGCATGGCGACCACGTTGGTCACCGGCACGTCGCGGGGGCGGCTGAGCTGGTTGAGCAGCCAGATCGGCAAGGTACGCTCGTGGCCGGCGGTGAAGGTGGTGACGATGATCTCGTCGAATGACAGGGCGAACGCCAGCATGCCCCCGGCCAGCAGGGCTGAGCCGAGGTTGGGCAGGATGATGTAGCGGAAGGTCTGCCAGCCGTCGGCACCGAGGTCCATGGACGCCTCGATCAGGCTCTGCGAGGTGCGCCGCAGGCGCGCGATCACGTTGTTGTAGACGATCACCACGCAGAACGTGGCGTGGCCTATGACGATGGTCAACACGCCGGGTTCTACACCCAGGCTCTTGAATGCCGAGAGCAGGGCAATGCCCGTTATGATCCCGGGCAGGGCGATGGGCAGGATCAGCATCAGCGAGATGCTCTCCTTGCCGAAGAAGCTGCGCCGGTACAGCGCCGCCGAGGCCAGGGTGCCGAGCACCAGCGCGATCAGCGTGGCCAGGCAGGCCACCTGCAGCGACAGCTTGATGGCATCGAGCACGTCGGGGCGGGCGAGGGCCACGCTGAACCAGTTGAGGGTGAAGCCCTTGGGCGGGAAGCTGAACGCCGCATCCTCGGTGTTGAAGGCGTACAGGAAGATGATCAGGATCGGGAAGTGCAAGAACAGCAACCCGCCCCAGGCCGCCAGGCGCAAGCCGACAGACGCTTTTTCAGAGTGCATCGAAGGCCCCCAACCGCTTGACGATGGACAGGTACACCGCGATCAGCACGATCGGCACCAGGGTGAAGGCTGCCGCCATCGGCATGTTGCCGATCGCCCCTTGCTGGGCATAGACCATGCTGCCGATGAAGTAACCCGGTGGGCCGACCAGCTGCGGCACGATGAAGTCGCCCAACGTCAGCGAGAACGTGAAGATCGAGCCGGCGGCGATGCCGGGGATCGACAGCGGCAGGATCACTTGCCGGAACGTTTGCCCGGGCCTGGCCCCAAGGTCTGCCGAAGCCTGCAGCAACGAGGGCGGCAGGCGCTCCAGCGAGGCCTGGATGGGCAGGATCATGAACGGCAACCAGATGTACACGAAGACCATGAAGCGCCCCAGGTGCGAGGTCGACAACGTGCTGCCGCCAACCCCGGGTACGGCCAGCACGGCCTCCAGCAGCGCACCCAGGTGCAGTTGCTGGATGAACCACTGGGCCACTCCTCCCTTGGCCAGCAGCAGGGTCCAGGCGTAGGTCTTGACGATGTAGCTGGCCCACATCGGCATCATGACCGCAATGTAGAAGAACGCCTTGGTCTTGCCGCTGGTGTAGCGCGCCATGTAGTAGGCGATGGGGAAGGCCAGCACCGCACTGGCCAGCGAGACCGCCACGGCCATGGCCAGGGTGCGCAGGATGATGTCGAAGTTCGAAGGGTTGAACAGCGCGGCGAAGTTGCCCAGGGTCAGTTCCGGGGTAACCGCCATGGTGAAGTCGTCGAAGGTGTAGAACCCTTGCCACAGCAGGCCTAGCAGCGAGCCCAGGTAGATGGCGCCGAACCAGGTCAGCGGCGGGATCAGCAACAGTGCCAGGTAGAGATTGGGGCGCCGGTACAGCAGGTCGGACAGATGGCGCATGTCAGCGCGCCTCAGCCAGGACAGTTTCCTGCAGCGCGGTCATCGCCTCGCGCGGCCAGCGCACCTGCACCTGCTGGCCGGCCTGCCAGGGCTGCGGTAGCGCCTGCCAGCGGTCGTTGGCGTGGCTCACAGCCAGCAGCTGACCGTTGTCCAGCTGCACCTCATAGCGCGTGGCGCTGCCCTGGTACTGGATATCGCGCAGCAGGCCACTGAGCTGGACGTCATGCGCCTGGCCGGCCTGCTCCACCAGGCGGATATGCTCCGGGCGAATGGAAAACGGTGAGCGACTGCCACTGAGCTGTTCGGCGAGGTCGCCCCGTATGACATTGGAGGTGCCGACGAATTCGGCGACGAAGGTGGTCGCCGGTTTCATGTACAGGTTACGCGGCGTGTCGACCTGCTCGATGCGCCCGCGGTTGAACACCGCCACCCGGTCCGACATCGACAGTGCCTCGGTCTGGTCGTGGGTGACGAAGATGAAGGTGATGCCCAGCTGACGCTGCAGTTTCTTCAATTCGCCCTGCATCTGTTCGCGCAGCTTCAGGTCGAGCGCGCCCAGCGGTTCATCGAGCAGCAGTACCCGTGGCCGGTTGACCAGGGCGCGGGCCAGGGCAACGCGCTGGCGCTGGCCGCCGGAGAGTTGCGCCGGTTTGCGTTCGCCGTAGCCGGCCAGGGCAACCATGGCCAGCGCTTGTTCGGCGCGGGCATGACGCTCGCCCTTGGCCACGCCCTTGACCTTGAGGCCGTAGGCGATGTTGTCGCGCACGTTCATGTGCGGGAACAGGGCGTAGTCCTGGAACACGGTGTTGACGTCGCGCTGGTAGGGTGGCACGCCAGCGGCCTCGACACCATGGATGCGGATCGACCCGCTGTCGGGTTGTTCGAAGCCGGCGATCAGCCGCAGGCAGGTGGTCTTGCCCGAGCCGGAGGGGCCGAGCATCGAGAAAAATTCGCCGTCATCGATGTCGATGCTGACCTGGTCGACGGCCTTGACCTCGCCGAAGGTGCGGGAAACCTGGGTGAACTGGACGGCTAGGGGCATTACCTTGGCTCCGTTCGATTTCTGTCTCGTCTACTGGCCTCTTCGCCGGCGCGTCCGCTCCCACAGGTACGGCGCGGTTCCTGTGGGAGCGGGCGTGCCCGCGAAGAGGCCGGTACAGGCTCAACCGGCTTTAGCGCCCGCCCATGATCGCGATGTAATCCTGGGTCCAGCGGCTGTACGGCACGAACTTGCCGCCTTGGGCCTGAGGAGTTTTCCAGAAGGCGATCTTGTCGAAATTGTCGAAGCCGTTGGTCTTGCACCCTTCAGCCCCCAGCAGTTCACTGCCGGTGCAGGCTGCCGGGACTGCCGGCAAGGAGCCGAACCAGGCGGCGACATCGCCCTGCACCTTGGGTTGCAGCGACCAGTCCATCCACTTGTACGCGCAGTTGGGATGCTTGGCCTCGCTGTGCAACATGGTGGTGTCGGCCCAGCCAGTGGCGCCTTCCTGCGGAATGGTCGAGGCCACAGGCTGGTTCTCGGCCTTCAGGCCGTTGACCATGTAGCCCCACGAACTGGAGGCGACCACGCCTTCGTTCTTCACGTCGCTCATCTGCACTGTGGCGTCGTGCCAGTAACGGTGGATCAGCGGTTGCTGTTGGCGCAGCAGTTCCAGCACGGCCTTGTACTGTGCCTCATTGAGCTCGTACGGGTCGTTGATGCCCAGCTCGGGTCTGGCCGATTTCAGGTAAAGCGCCGCGTCGGCGATGTAGATCGGCCCGTCATACGCCTGCACGCGGCCTTTGTTCGGCTTGCCATCGGGCAGGTCTTGCGGCTCGAACACCACGTTCCAGCTGGTGGGTGGCTGCTTGAAGACGTTGGTGTTGTACAGCAGCACGTTCGGGCCCCACTGATACGGCGTGCCGTACACCTGTTTGTCGACCACGTACCAGCCGCCGTTCTGCAGGCGCGGGTCGATGTTCTTCCAGTTGGGGATCAGTGCCGTGTTGATCGGCTGCACGCGCTTGCCGACGATCAGGCGCAGCGAGGCGTCACCGGAAGCCGTGACCAGGTCGTAGCCACCCTTGGTCATCAGGCTGACCATTTCATCGGACGTGGCCGCCGTCTTGACGCTGACCTTGCAGCCGGTTTCCTTTTCGAAACCGGTGACCCAGTCATAGGCCTTGTCGCTTTCGCCGCGCTCGATGTAGCCGGGCCAGGCGACGATATCCAGCCGGCCCTCACCGGCGCCCAGGGCCTTGGGCATCTCGGCGGCCTGCAGGCTGGCGCTGGCCAGCAGCGCGCCGGTCGCGGCGCCGAGCAATGCGGTCTTGTGCACTGACATGGTGTTCCCTCTTTTTGGAGATTTTGGTCGGGGCAGTCGTCAAGAAAGCAGTGAAGCAACGGTTATAAGCGTAGTCGCCTGTGCAAGTGGTTGGCGATGAGGAGTCTAGTTGGCTTTTTGCCAGCTAATGCAACATCCGGAAGCAAATCCCTGGGTGGCGTGCCGGGTGGCAAGCCGTACTCTGGGCGCTCCTTCTCATACCGTGGAGACGTGCGCATGAACACCCGGGGCCTGCTCGACCAACTGCTCAAATCCGGTCAGGAACTGCTCAACAAGCCTTCTGCTGCGGGTAAGCCCTCGGCTGGCACGGGTGGGCTGGGCAGCCTGCTCTCCGGTGCTGGAGGGGGTGCCCTGGGGGCAGGGGCGCTGGGCCTGCTGCTGGGCAGCAAGAAGGCCCGCAAGTATGGCGGCAAGGTGCTCACCTATGGCGGCCTGGCCGCACTTGGCGTGCTGGCCTACAAGGCCTATGGCAACTGGCAGGCACGCCAGGGCGCAGGCCAGGGCGCCGAGCCGCAGACCCTCGACCGCCTGCCGCCGGCCCAGGCCGAGCAGCACAGCCAGGCGGTGCTGCGCGCCCTGGTGGCGGCGGCCAAGTCCGATGGCCATATGGACGACCGCGAGCGGGCTTTGATCGAAGGCGAGTTCACCCGCCTGGACAGCGATCGCGACCTGCAGCACTGGCTGCACGATGAGCTGAACAAGCCGCTGGACCCGGCCGAAGTTGCCCGCGCGGCGCAAACACCGGAGATGGCGGCCGAGATGTACCTTGCCAGTGTGATGATGGTCGATCAGGAAAACTTCATGGAGCGCGCCTACCTGGACGAACTGGCCCGGCAGTTGCGTCTCGACCCTGCTCTGCGCCAGGAACTGGAGAGCCAGGTACGGCTTGCCGCAGGCCAGTGAAGCGGAAAATAGCCAGGCCGACCAGGATAGAGGCCTGAATACCTCGCATTTCAGCCGCAATAGGGTAGCAACCCTGGGCTATAATTCGGCGATTTTTCCCGCTCGTTGTGAATTCCTGAGGGCTGAATGTGAAGAACTGGACCTTGCGCCAACGGATCCTGGCAAGTTTCGCCGTGATCATCGCCATCATGCTGCTGATGATCGTAGCCGCCTACTCGCGGCTGGTGACGATCGAAACTGCCGAGGAGGCGGTGGGAACAGACAGCATTCCGGGGCTCTACTACAGCTCGATGATCCGCAGCGCCTGGGTCGACAGCTACGTCACCAGCCAGCAGTTGGTGGGGCTGTCCGACCACCGCGAAATCACCACGGCCGACATGGAGCTGTTCAAGAGTTTCGAAGATCGCCTCAAGCAATTCATGGCGAACTACCAAGGCACCATTCAGGACACCGATGACCAGGAACGCTTCGATACCTTCATCAAACTTGAAGAAAACTACCTCAAGATCATCGGCCAAGTGCTTGAGGCTTACCGCCAGCAGAACTACGTCGAAGCCGAGCGGCTGATCAGGGATGTGCTCACCCCGGCCTGGGTGGAAGGGCGCAAGCACCTCAACACGGTAATCGAGCACAACCGCGAGTCTGCAGATGCAGCGACCCGTGAAATCGTCACGGCCGTTAGCACCGCCAAGGGCAGCATGATGGTCTCGTTGCTGTTGGCGATCGTGGCCGCCGGTATCTGCGGCCTGCTGTTGATGCGTGCCATCACCGCACCGGTACAACGCATCGTCCATGCCCTCGACAAGCTGCGTTCGGGCGACCTCAGCATGCGGCTGAGCCTGGACCGCAAGGATGAGTTCGGTGCCATCGAAAGCGGCTTCAACGAAATGGCCGAAGCCCTGGCCAACCTGGTGGCCCAGGCGCAGCGCTCGTCGGTGCAGGTGACCACGTCGGTCACCGAGATCGCCGCCACCTCCAAGCAACAGCAGGCTACCGCCACCGAAACGGCCGCCACCACCACCGAAATCGGCGCCACCTCGCGTGAAATCGCTGCCACTTCGCGCGACCTAGTGCGCACCATGACCGAGGTCACCTCTGCCGCCGACCAGGCCTCGAGCCTGGCCGGTTCCGGCCAGCAGGGCCTGGCGCGCATGGAA
This sequence comes from Pseudomonas sp. NBRC 111130, assembly GCF_001320485.1. Lineage (NCBI taxonomy): Bacteria > Pseudomonadati > Pseudomonadota > Gammaproteobacteria > Pseudomonadales > Pseudomonadaceae > Pseudomonas > Pseudomonas sp. NBRC 111130. The sequence continues at coordinate 20,582 of NZ_BCBG01000056.1, read as the reverse complement.
GAAACCATGCACCAGGTGATGGGCGCCGCCGACCTGGTCAACGCCAAGCTGGGCATCCTCAATGAAAAGGCCAGCAACATCACACAGATGGTAGTGACCATCGTGAAGGTGGCCGACCAGACCAACCTGCTCTCGCTCAATGCCGCCATCGAGGCGGAAAAGGCCGGCGAATATGGCCGCGGTTTTGCCGTGGTCGCCACCGAGGTGCGACGCCTGGCCGACCAGACTGCCGTGGCCACCTACGACATCGAACAGATGGTCCGCGAGATCCAGTCGGCGGTATCGGCCGGGGTGATGGGCATGGACAAGTTCTCCGAAGAAGTGCGCCGTGGCATGTTCGAAGTGCAGCAGGTGGGCGAGCAACTGAGCCAGATCATCCACCAGGTCCAGGCCTTGGCGCCGCGGGTGCTGATGGTCAACGAGGGCATGCAGGCCCAGGCCACTGGCGCCGAGCAGATCAACCAGGCCCTGGCCCAGCTCAGTGATGCCAGCACTCAGACGGTGGAATCGCTGCGCCAGGCGAGCTTTGCCATCGATGAGTTGAGCCAGGTGGCCGCCGGCCTGCGCGGTGGTGTATCGCGCTTCAAAGTCTGACCACCATGACCGGTTTGCATTCCTCCCCGGCAGCTGCGGCCAGCGCCAAGGGCATCCTGTATCTGCAGTTTTGCCTCAACCAGCAGCGCTTTGCCCTGGATGTGCGCGAAGTGATCGAGGTGCTGCCACGACGGCCGCTCAAGCCGATTGCCCAGGCGCCGGCCTGGGTTGCTGGCATCATGGCGCATCGCGGTGTGCTGGTGCCGGTGGTCGACCTCGGCGCGCTGAGCTTTGGCCAGCCGGCAGCCGAGCGCACCAGCACGCGCCTGGTGCTGGTGCGCTATCGTGGCGACCAGGTGCTGGGCCTGATCCTTGAACAAGCGACCGAAACCCTGCGTTGCATGCCGGACGAGTTCCAGCCCTATGGCCTGGACAACGGCGAAGCGCGCTACTTGGGCCCGGTCCGCCAGGACGCCCAAGGTTTGCTGCAACGGATAGAAGTCGATGACCTGCTGACAGAGCGCGTGCGCGAACTGTTGTTCCCGCAAGCGCCAGAACAGGTGACGCCATGAGCGAGCAACGTTTCTTCCGCTTCCTGCAGGAACGTATCGGCCTGGATGTCGAGTCGGTTGGTGTGCCGATGGTGGAGCGGGCCCTGCGCCAGCGTTGCGTCGCCCTGAATGCCGCCGATCTGGGTGACTACTGGGTTCGCCTGCAGCAATCGCCGGATGAGCAACTGGCGCTGATCGAGGCGGTGATCGTCCCGGAAACCTGGTTCTTCCGTTATCCGGACTCGTTCACCGCGCTGGTCGGGCTGGCCCAGAAGCGCCTGGCCGAGTTGGCCGGCGAGCGGCCCTTGCGCCTGCTCAGCCTGCCTTGCTCCACCGGTGAGGAGCCGTATTCGCTGGCCATGGCCTTGCTCGATGCGGGTATGAGCCCGGCCGATTTCCGTATCGACGGTATCGATATCAGCCCTAGCTCGGTGGCCAAAGGCATACAGGGCGTCTACGGGCGCAACTCGTTCCGCGGCGCTGAACTTGGGTTTCGCGAGCGGCATTTCCGTGAGGATGATGATGGCCACAAGCTGAACGAGCGGGTACTGCAGCAGGTGAATCTGGAGGTTGGCAACGTGCTCGACCCAGCGCTGGCCCGCCGCTATGGTCAGTATGATTTCGTGTTCTGCCGCAACCTGCTGATCTATTTCGATGTCCCGACCCAGCAACGGGTGTTCGAAGTGCTCAAGCGCCTGGCGCAGCCGCAGGGTGTGCTGTTCATCGGCCCTGCCGAAGGCAGCTTGCTGGCGCGGTTGGGCATGCGCCCGCTGGGCATAGCCCAGTCGTTTGCCTACGTTCGTCAGCCTGCCGATGTGCCGACTGCACCCGCCCAGCCGCCACGGCCGCTGCCAGCTGCGGCAGCACCGAGCCGCCCGCGGCCCATGACGGTGCCATCGGCTCGGCCCTTGCGCGTGGTGCCACCGGCCGCCCACGCAGCTGAACCGCGCGAGAGCGAAAGCGAGTTGCTGGCCAACATCGCGCGCCAGGCCAATGCCGGCGACAGCGCCCAGGCCCGCGCCAGTTGCCAGCGCTACCTGCGCCTGTTCGCCCCCAAAGCCCAGGTCTACTACTGGTTGGGGCTGCTGAGCGATACCGAAGGTGATGCGCAGCAGGCGTTGAGCCTTTACCGCAAGGCCCTTTACCTGGAGCCGCAGCATCCCGAGGCATTGTTGCACCTGGCCACGCTGCTGGCTGCCCAAGGGGACGAAGCCGGTGCCCGCCGCTTGCAGGAACGTGCCGCACGTGCTGGCCGGGAGTCTGAACGATGAAAGCCGAACACGCGGTCGAGCTGCTGGCCAAAGACGATGAGCGCATCGACGACTGCTGGAACCGTATCGGTGTCCACGGCAGCAAGGATTGCCCGTTGCTGGAACGGCACATCCATTGTCGTAACTGTGAAGTCTATGCTGCGGCGGCCACGCGCCTGCTCGATCGCTATGCGCTGATCGAAACCGACCTGGCGCACGAGACGGCCCCGGTCGAAACCTCGGCCGGGCGCTCGCTGCTGCTGTTCCGCCTGGGCGAGGAGTGGCTGGCCCTGGCCACAGCCTGCCTGGCCGAGATCGCTCCCCTGCAACCGGTGCATTCGTTGCCCCATCAACGCTCGCGGGTACTGCAAGGGGTCGCCAATGTGCGCGGCGCGTTGGTGCCCTGCCTGTCACTGGCCGACCTGCTGGGTGTGGAGCGCTTGTCCGAGCAGCCGCGCAGCGGTCGGGCGATGCCGCGCATGCTGATCCTGGCAGCGTCGGGCGGGCCGGTGGTGATGGCGGTGGACGAAATCGACGGCATTCATCGCCTCGATGCCGCTTTGCAGGGGGCCACCGAGGATGCCGCACCGTTTACCGCTGCGGTGTTGCAGTGGCGGGGGCGCAGTGTGCGGGTGCTGGACAATCACCATTTACTGTCTGCCGTGCAGCGGAGCCTGTCATGACCCCAGAGCAAATGCGCGACGCATCGCTGCTCGAACTGTTCAGCCTGGAGGCCGAGGCACAGACTCAGGTGCTCAGTACCGGGCTGATGGCACTGGAACACAACCCGACCCAGGCCGACCAGCTGGAAGCCTGCATGCGGGCGGCGCATTCGTTGAAGGGCGCCGCGCGTATCGTCGGCATCGATGCCGGGGTCAGCGTCGCCCATGTCATGGAAGACTGCCTGGTGGCGGCGCAGGAAGGCCGGCTGCTGTTGCGCGCCGAACACATCGATGCACTGCTGCGCGGCACCGACTTGCTGATGCACATCGCCACCCCCGGCGATCCGAATGGCGAGGCATTGGTGCCGGCGTTCCTGGTGCAGATGGCCGGCCTGCTCGACCCCGCTGGCTCGGTACCGGCAGCGGCAGCGCTTGAACCGGCGCTTGCCGTGGCTCCGCCGTCCCCGCCTGAGCCTGAGCTTGAGCCGATGGCGCCGGCCGTCGCGGCCGAAGTCGAATCCGCCGTGCCGCGCAAGGCCGGCAAGCGCGCAGGCGAGGGCGGTGAGCGGGTCTTGCGGGTCACCGCCGACCGTCTGAACAGCCTGCTCGACCTGTCCAGCAAGTCATTGGTCGAGACCCAGCGCCTGAAGCCCTACCTGGCCACCTTGCAGCGGCTCAAACGCATGCACGGCCAGGGCATGCGTGCCCTCGACGGTTTGAAGACGCAGCTTGAAGACAGTGGCCAGAGCCCCGAGGTGCTGGATGCCCTGGCGCAGACCCAGCGCCTGTTGCTGGAAACCCAGCAGATCCTGCAGCAGCAAGCCGCCGACCTCGACGAGTTTGGCTGGCAGGCCAGCCAGCGAGCCCAGTTGCTGTACGACACGGCATTGGCCTGTCGCATGCGCCCGTTCGCCGACGTGCTCACCGGCCAGACCCGCATGGTTCGTGACCTCGGGCGTTCGCTTGGCAAGCAGGTGCATCTGCACATCGAAGGCGAGAAAACCCAGGTCGATCGTGATGTGCTGGAAAAACTCGAAGCGCCTTTGACCCATTTGCTGCGCAATGCCGTCGACCATGGCATTGAACTGCCCGAGCGGCGCCTGCTGGCGGGCAAACCGGAGGGAGGTACGATCCGCCTGCGCGCCTCGCACCAAGCCGGGCTGCTGATCCTCGAACTGAGCGATGATGGCTCGGGCATCGACCTTGAGCGCCTCAAGCGCAACATCGTCGAGCGCGGCCTGTCGCCGGCCGACACCGTAGCGCAGATGAGCGAAGCCGAGTTGCTGACCTTCCTGTTCCTGCCGGGCTTCAGTCTGCGCGACAAGGTCACCGAAGTGTCTGGCCGTGGTGTCGGCCTGGATGCGGTGCAGCACATGGTCCGCGACCTGCGTGGTTCGATCGAGCTGACGCAGCTGCCCGGCCAGGGCTGTCGTTTCCACCTGGAGGTGCCGTTGACCCTGTCGGTGGTGCGCAGCCTAGTGGTGGAAGTCGGTGGCGAGGCTTATGCGTTCCCGCTGGCGCATATCGAGCGCACCCTTGAAGTGGCGACCGAAGACATCGTACAGATCGAGGGCCGTCAGCACTTCTGGCACGAAGGTCGGCATATCGGCCTGGTGGCTGCCAGCCAGCTGCTCAACCGGCCGGCGGGGCAGGGCGAGGCCAGCAGCCTGCGGGTGGTGGTGATCCGTGAGCGCGAGCAGCTTTACGGGGTCGCCGTGGAGCGCCTGGTCGGTGAGCGGGTGCTGGTGGTGATGCCGCTCGATCCGCGCCTGGGCAAGGTCCAGGACATCTCGGCAGGGGCCTTGCTGGACGATGGCTCGGTGGTGCTGATCATCGATGTCGAGGACTTGCTGCGCTCGGTCGAGAAGCTGCTCAGCACCGGCCGGCTGGAGCGTATCGAACGCGGCGCACAAGGGGCGCGAGGCGCCAGCCGCAAGCGCGTCCTGGTGGTCGATGATTCGCTCACCGTGCGCGAGCTGCAGCGCAAGCTGCTGGGCAACCGTGGCTATGACGTCGCAGTGGCGGTGGACGGCATGGACGGCTGGAATGCGCTGCGCAGCGAAGACTTCGACCTGCTGATCACCGATATCGACATGCCGCGCATGGATGGCATCGAACTGGTCACCTTGGTGCGCCGCGACCAACGGTTGCAGTCACTGCCGGTGATGGTGGTGTCGTACAAGGACCGTGAAGAAGATCGCCGGCGTGGCCTTGATGCCGGGGCCGACTACTATCTGGCAAAAGCCAGCTTCCATGACGATGCGTTGCTGGATGCCGTGGGGGAACTGATCGGAGGTGCTCAGGGATGAAGATCGCCATCGTCAACGATATGCCCATGGCGGTAGAGGCGTTGCGCCGGGCCCTGGCCTTCGAGCCGGCGCACCAGGTGATCTGGGTGGCCAGCGATGGCGCTGAAGCCGTGCGCAAATGCGCCGAGGACACTCCCGACCTGATTCTCATGGACCTGATCATGCCGGTGATGGATGGCGTCGAGGCGACCCGGCGGATCATGGCCGAATCGCCCTGCGCCATCGTCATTGTCACGGTCGACCGCAAGCAGAACGTGCACCGGGTGTTCGAGGCCATGGGCCATGGCGCCCTGGATGTGGTCGACACCCCCGCACTGGGAGCCGGTGACGCACGTGAGGCTGCGGCGCCGCTGCTGCGCAAGATCCTCAATATCGGCTGGTTGATTGGCCAGCAGCGGCCCGGCGCGAGCAAGTCGGTCGCCGCCCCCCTGCGCGAGGCTTCCCAGCGCAGTGGGCTGGTTGCGATTGGCTCTTCCGCAGGTGGCCCGGCCGCCCTCGAAGTGCTGCTTAAAGGCCTGCCGCGCGGTTTTGGGGCGTCGATCGTACTGGTCCAGCATGTCGACCAGGTGTTCGCTGCCGGCATGGCCGAATGGCTCGCCAGCGCCTGCGGCTTGCCCGTGCGCCTGGCCCGCGAAGGCGAACCGCCCCAGCCCGGGCAGGTGCTGCTGGCCGGCACCAACCACCATATCCGTCTGCTCCAGGGCGGCCAGCTGGCCTACACTGCCGAGCCCGTCAACGAAATCTACCGGCCTTCGATCGACGTGTTCTTCGAGAGCGTGGCGCGCTACTGGAACGGCGATGCGGTGGGGGTGCTGCTTACCGGCATGGGGCGTGACGGCGCCCAGGGCCTGAAATTGATGCGCCAGCAGGGCTTTCTGACGATTGCCCAGGACCAGGCCAGCAGTGCGGTGTACGGCATGCCCAAGGCCGCTGCGGCGATCGATGCCGCAGTGGAAATCCGCCCGTTGGAACGCATCGCCGGGCGCTTGATGGAGCTCTTCGCAAAATGACGACTTGTATAGAATCGCGCCGCGTGAGCGGACGTGGTCAGGTGAATTCTAATGACTGATCTACCGATCGAAGGGTTCACGACCCCCAATGAAAACATGGCGATGGTCCTGCTGGTCGATGACCAGGCGATGATCGGTGAAGCGGTGCGTCGTGGCCTGGCAGTGGAAGAGAACATCGATTTTCATTTCTGCGCCGACCCGCATCAGGCGGTAGCCCAGGCCGTGCGCATCAAGCCCACGGTGATCCTTCAGGACCTGATCATGCCCGGCCTGGACGGCCTGACCCTGGTTCGCGAGTACCGCAACAACCCGGCCACCCGGGACATCCCGATCATCGTCCTGTCGACCAAGGAAGATCCGCTGGTCAAGAGCGCCGCCTTCGCCGCCGGCGCCAACGATTATCTGGTCAAGTTGCCAGACAACATCGAGCTGGTGGCGCGTATCCGCTACCACTCGCGCTCCTACCTGACCCTGCTGCAACGCGACGAGGCCTACCGCGCCCTGCGGGTCAGCCAGCAGCAGCTGCTCGACACCAACCTGATGCTGCAGCGTCTGATGAATTCCGACGGCCTGACCGGGCTGTCCAACCGCCGCCACTTCGACGAATACCTGGAGCTGGAATGGCGCCGGGCCATGCGCGAGCAGCAGCAATTGTCGTTGCTGATGATCGATGTCGATTACTTCAAGGTGTTCAACGACAGCTTCGGTCACCTAGCCGGCGACGAAGCGCTGCGCCAGGTCGCCGAGGCCATTCGCGGCTCCTGCTCGCGGCCAACCGACCTGCCGGCGCGCTACGGCGGCGAGGAGTTCGCCCTGGTGTTGCCCAACACCTCGCCTGGCGGTGCACGCCTGATCGCCGAGAAGCTGCGCCAGACCGTGCTTGGCCTGAACATTGCGCACAGTGTGCCCACGGCAGACTCGCTGCTGACCGTGAGCATCGGCCTGGCGACCCAGACGCCGGCCATTGGCAGCCATTGCCGGCAGCTGATTTCGGCGGCGGACAAGGGGCTGTACCAGGCCAAGAACAACGGGCGCAACCAGGTCGGCATTGCCTGACGCCGATGCGGCTGCCCAACGGGCTGCCGCCGCTCTTTGGATGGGTTATACTCGCGGGCTTTTCACCGAATTCGCACGAGAGCCAGCCGCCCATGGAAATCCAACCAATCCTGAACACCATCAAGGACCTCACCGAGCGTTCCCTGTCCATTCGGGGGTATCTTTGACTACGATCACAAGCATGACCGCCTGATCGAAGTCAACCGCGAGCTGGAAGACGCTGCCGTCTGGAACAAGCCCGAGTACGCCCAGGCCCTGGGCCGCGAGCGCGCCATGCTGGCGCAGGTCGTCGAGACCCTGGACAAGCTGGCCAATGGCCTGGCCGACTGCAAGGACCTGCTCGACATGGCTGTCGAGGAAGGTGATGAAGGCGCCGTCAGCGACGTCGAGACCGAGCTGCAGGCCCTGGAAGAGTCCCTCGCCCAGCTTGAGTTCCGTCGCATGTTCAGCGGCGAGATGGACATGAACAACGCCTACCTGGACATCCAGGCCGGCTCCGGCGGCACCGAGGCGCAGGACTGGGCCAACATCCTGCTGCGCATGTACCTGCGCTGGGCCGACAAGCGTGGCTTCGACGCCACCATCATCGAGCTGTCCGAAGGTGAAGTCGCCGGCATCAAGGGCGCCACCGTGCACATCAAGGGTGAGTACGCCTTCGGCTGGCTGCGCACCGAGATCGGCGTGCACCGCCTGGTGCGCAAGAGCCCGTTCGACTCCGGCGCGCGTCGCCACACCTCGTTCTCGGCGGTGTTCGTGTCCCCCGAGATCGACGACAAGGTCGAGATCGAGATCAACCCGTCCGACCTGCGCATCGACACCTACCGCTCCTCCGGTGCTGGTGGTCAGCACGTCAACACCACTGACTCGGCGGTGCGTATCACCCACGTACCGACCAACACCGTGGTGGCTTGCCAGAACGAACGTTCCCAGCATGCCAACAAGGACACCGCCATGAAAATGCTGCGGGCCAAGTTGTACGAGCTGGAAATGCAAAAGCGCAACGCCGCTTCGCAGGCGTTGGAAGACAGCAAGTCGGACATCGGCTGGGGCCACCAGATCCGCTCCTACGTGCTGGATGACTCGCGCATCAAGGACCTGCGTACCGGCGTCGAGCGCAGCGACTGCCAGAAGGTCCTGGATGGCGACCTCGACCAGTATCTGGAAGCGAGCCTCAAGCAGGGGCTGTAAGCCGTACACCACCGCCGCGCTACCTGGCCACTTGCCGGTAGCGCGTGCCCTGCCCGGAAAGGGCAACGAATACCTGATGGAAAGAATGACGACATGAGCGACCTGAAGACCGAATCGCAAGACCTGCAACAGGAAGAAAACGCCCTGATCGCCCTGCGCAAGGAAAAACTTGCCGCCGAGCGTGCCAAGGGCAATGCCTTCCCCAACGACTTCCGCCGCGACAGCTACTGCAACGATCTGCAGAAGCAGTACGCGGACAAGACCAAGGAAGAGCTGGAAGCAGCCGCGATCCCGGTCAAGGTTGCCGGTCGCATCATGCTCAACCGTGGCTCGTTCATGGTCATCCAGGACATGACCGGCCGTATCCAGGTCTACGTCAACCGCAAGACACTGCCCGAAGAAACCCTGGCCGCCGTCAAGACCTGGGACCTGGGCGACATCATCAGCGCCGAAGGCACCCTGGCCCGTTCCGGCAAGGGCGACCTGTACGTCGAGATGACCAACGTGCGCCTGCTGACCAAGTCGCTGCGCCCGCTGCCGGACAAGCACCACGGCCTGACCGACACCGAGCAGCGCTATCGCCAGCGTTACGTTGACCTGATGGTCAACGAAGAAACCCGCCACACCTTCCGGGTGCGTTCGCAGGTGATCTCGCATATCCGCAAGTTCCTCATCGAGCGCGACTTCCTCGAAGTCGAGACGCCGATGCTGCAGACCATCCCGGGTGGTGCAGCGGCCAAGCCGTTCGAAACCCACCACAACGCCCTGGACATGGCCATGTTCCTGCGTATCGCGCCGGAGCTGTACCTCAAGCGCCTGGTGGTTGGCGGCTTCGAGAAAGTGTTCGAGATCAACCGCAACTTCCGTAACGAAGGCGTTTCGACTCGTCACAACCCTGAATTCACCATGCTCGAGTTCTACCAGGCCTACGCCGACTACCGCGACAACATGGACCTCACCGAGGAACTGTTCCGCGAGCTGGCGCAACTGGTGCTGGGCACCACCGACGTGCCATACGGCGACAAGGTGTTCCACTTCGGCGAGCCGTTTGCTCGCCTGTCGGTATTCGACTCGATCCTCAAGTACAACCCCGAGCTGACCGCTGCCGACCTGCAGGATGTCGACCGTGCTCGCGACATCGCCAAGAAGGCCGGCGCCAAGGTGCTGGGCCACGAAGGCCTGGGCAAGCTGCAGGTGATGATTTTCGAAGAGCTGGTCGAGCACAAGCTGGAGCAGCCGCACTTCATCACCGAGTACCCGTTCGAAGTGTCGCCACTGGCTCGCCGCAACGACGACAACCCGGCCGTGACCGACCGCTTCGAGCTGTTCATCGGTGGCCGCGAAATCGCCAACGCCTACTCCGAGCTCAACGATGCCGAAGACCAGGCCGAGCGCTTCCTGGCCCAGGTGGCAGAGAAGGACGCAGGTGACGATGAAGCCATGCACTACGACGCCGACTTCGTTCGCGCCCTGGAGTACGGCATGCCACCGACTGCCGGTGAAGGCATCGGTATCGACCGCCTGGTGATGCTGCTGACCAACTCGCCATCGATTCGCGACGTGATCCTGTTCCCGCACATGCGCCCACAAGCCTGAGTGATCTGAACAAGCCGCCTTTCGGGGCGGCTTTTTCTTGCCTGTACACTTGTATTGCCTGTACCGGCCTCTTCGCGGCTAAAGCCGCTCCCACAGGTACTGCACAGGCCCTCAGAGCTGCGTATTCCCTGTGGGAGCGGCTTTAGCCGCGAAGAGGCCGGTACAGGTCGACCACTGTCCATGAGGTAACCACTGTGACACCCGCAATGGCCCAACAAGGCGCCGCCGGCATCGCCACCGCCGTCGCCGAAAGCGTGCAGTACCAGGGTCGCAAGACCGCCCGTCAAGGCAGCGAACAGCGCCGCCAGCTGATCCTCGACGCCGCCATGCGCATCGTCGTGCGCGATGGCGTGCGAGGCGTGCGCCACCGTGCGGTGGCCGCCGAGGCGGGAGTGCCGCTATCGGCCACCACGTACTACTTCAAGGACATCGAAGACCTGCTCACCGACACCTTTGCCCAGTATGTCGAGCGCAGCGCCGCCTACATGGCCAAGCTCTGGGCCAACACCGAGGTGGTGCTGCGCCAGTTGCTCGCCCAAGGGGATGGCAGTGTGCATTCGCGGGCGCGGCTGGCTGATGAAATCGCCCGCATGACCGTCGACTATGTACAGCGTCAACTGCTCAGCCGCCGCGACTTCATGATGGCCGAGCAGGCCTTCCGCCAGGAGGCCTTGCTGTGCCCGCGCCTGGCCGAACTTGTGTGTGCCCACGAGCAGATCCTGCTGCACGGCGCCCGCCAGCTGCTGCAGGTGGTCGGCTCGCAGCAACCGGAACAGGACGCCCAAATGTTGACGGCGATTATCGAGCAGATGGAATATCAGGGCCTGCTCAAGGATGCCGATGCGCAAGCCGATGGGCAGATGCTCGCTATGCTTACCCGTTACCTGCACCTGGTGTTGGCCTCGGCCTGAGCAGTGACCGAACTTTCAAGGAGAACCTGATGAAAGCCTGGCGTGTGGTGTTGTTGACGTTGTCATTCCTCCTGCTGGGCGGTTGCCTTGTGAGCTTTCATGAGCCGCTGCCGAGCAACCAGGCTGCGCCCAAGGCATTGCTCGGCAAGTGGAGCAGCAAGGATGCCTGGGGCGAGCCGCTGAAGCTGACCATCAGCCGCAGCGGCGGTGATGCGTACAAGGCGGTGGCCACGGCCAAAGGCAAGGCGCCGGAGGAATACACCTTCACCGTCTCCCGCCACGGCAACCGCTGGTACTTGTCGGCTGGCGTGCCCAAGCGCCTGGGCGGCAACTTCCTGATTGGCGGTTTCGACATCGTCGATGGCAAGGAACTGGTGGTCTATAACCTCGACGTCGAGCAAGTGCAGCAGGCGGTCGAGAAAAAGGAACTGAGCGGGCGCAGTACCCAGATTGCGCAAGACAGCGAGCAGGGCGTGCTGATCGACAGCCCGTCGCAACGCGTGCTGGCGTACCTCGACGACCCGGCCAACTCCGACCTGTTCGTCGAAGTGGCGCGGTTCCAGCGCAGTAGCAAGTAGTCACCTGTGCTGGCCTCTTCGCGGGCGCGCCCGCTCCCACAGGTATTGCACCGGGGCTGAAACCAGTGCGGTCCCTGTGGGGGCGGGCTTGCCCGCGAAGAAGCCGGCACAGGCAAAGCAAGACTTGTATCTTGATCTAGAAAGGAGTCCCCGGTGGACGAATACCAGCAGACCATCCGCGCGCTGTCCGACCGCATTGTCGCGGCGCAGACCCCGATCCGGGTTCTGGACGCCGTGAAATGGGACGACAACATCCGCCAGGGCTTCCTCAAGGCCAAGGGCAAGGAGCCGCCCGCCGTTGACCGTGAGTACTACCTGGCGCGCCCGCTGGCATTCGACTCCAGCGCGGTGAAGGCCGAGTTCCAGGCCATCGAGCGCGACATCATCCGCCAGCTGGGCCAGTTCAACCCGGTCGGGCAGATCATGAAGCGCATGTGCCGCGAATACCGCATGGTCGTGCGCATGCTCGAAGCCCGGGGTACCGAAGACTTCGGGCTGATCTCGCAGGAGCTGTATGGCGCTGCCTCCGACGCCTTCCACGCCGGTGACCCGACCCTGGCCGACCTGGGGCTGATGCTTTCGGACTACCTGAACAATATCGACGGGCGTGGCGACCTCAAGGACGAGCCGAAGAACCTGACTGCCAAGGAGGCCGTGGACATCCTCCAGCGCCGCCTGAACAAGGTGTTCGGCGAGGCCGAGGAGACCATCCGCGTTTTCGAGTCGGACGGTATCGTCGCCGATGCCGCAGCCGGTGCCGACTACATCAAGGTGCGCGCCGATGCCATGTTCAACAACCGTGACGTGCGTGCGCTGGAGGTGCATGAGGGCCTGGTGCATGTGGGGACCACCCTCAACGGTTTGAACCAGCCGATCTGCACATTCCTGGCCAAGGGCCCGCCCTCGTCGACGGTGACCCAGGAAGGCCTGGCCATCCTCATGGAGGTGATTGCCTTCGCTTCCTACCCCAGCCGCCTGCGCAAGCTGACCAACCGCACCCGCGCCATCCACATGGTCGAAGAGGGCGCCGACTTCCTGCAAGTGTTCGAGTTCTTCCGCGAGCAGGGCTTCGAGATGGGACAGAGCTACAGCAACGCCAGCCGGGTGTTCCGGGGTTCGGTGCCCAATGGCCTGCCATTCACCAAGGACTTGTCCTACCTCAAGGGCTTCATCATGGTTTACAACTACATTCAGTTGGCCGTGAAGAAGGGCAAGCTCGAGCAGATACCGCTGCTGTTCTGCGGCAAGACCACCCTGGAAGACATGCGCACCTTGCGCCAACTGGTCGAGGAAGGGCTGGTCGAGCCGCCCAAGTACTTGCCGGAGCAGTTCCGCGACCTCAACGCGCTGTCGGCCTGGATGTGCTTCTCCAACTTCCTCAACCACTTGAGCCTGGATCGTATTGAAGCCGACTACGCGAACATTCTCTGAACGCTGCCGCCCGCTGGTACTGGGCATGCTCCTGCTGGGGCTGTGCGGCTGCAGCAGCCTGTTGTTCTATCCCGAACCCGGCGAAGCGTTCACTCCGCAACGCGCCAAGCTGGAGTACCGCGATATCAGCCTCACTACCGCCGATGGCCTGCGCCTGCATGGTTGGTGGCTGCCGGCCAAGGCGGGGGTAGAGCTCAAGGGGACGGTGCTGCATCTGCACGGCAACGGTGGCAATCTGCCGGGCCACCTTGGCGGCAGCTACTGGCTACCGGAGCAGGGCTACCAGGTACTGATGATCGATTACCGTGGCTATGGCCTGTCCGAGGGCTCGCCAAGCTTGCCTGAGGTCTATCTGGACATCGACGCGGCAATGGCATGGCTGGCCCAGGCCCCCGAGGTCAAGGGCAAGCCGCTGGTACTGCTCGGCCAGAGCCTCGGCGGAGCGATGGCGATCCACTACCTGGCGCAGCACCCCGAGCAGCGCCAGCGCTTCAGTGCCCTGGTGTTCGACGGCGTGCCGGCCAGCTACCGTGGGGTAGGGCGTTATGCCCTGGGCACTTCGTGGCTGACGTGGCCGCTGCAGGTGCCGCTGTCCTGGCTGGTACCGGATGGCGACAGCGCAATCCATTCGATCGGGCAACTGAGCAGCCCGCCAAAGCTGTTTTTCCACAGCATCGACGACACCTTGGTGCCGATGGACAACGGCATCCGCCTGTACCAGCACGCACCGGCGCCACGCGTGCTGCAACTGACCCGTGGCGGCCACGTGCAGACCTTCGCCGACCCGGTATGGCGCCAGGTGATGCTGCGCTTCCTCGATGACCCCAGCCATTTCAACGGCCTGCGGCGGCTTGCCGAAGTGCCCAACTACCCTGACGAGAAGAACGCCCAATGAGTGAAGAACGCAACGCCATCCCGCTGATCCTGACCGGTGTCGGCAGCATCGTCGTGACGGTGGGGACCCTCTGGTACTACGGCTACCTGCATTTCGCCAAACCAGAGGATGCGCTGCTGCTGCAGGACTTCACCATGCTCAAGACGATTCCTGGCGAGGACTACAAGGTCTCGCTGGACCCGGCATCGCAGGTGGCCCAGTGCGTGGATGGCGTGCTGGTGCTGTTCGATACCGAGCAGAAAGGCCTGACCGGCGTGCTGGTAGACAGCCGCAAGCGTGCAGTGCGCTGCATGGGCAAGGAGACGCCGCAGCAGGTGCAGTGATCCTCAGGTCAGGCGGGAGCGGGCTGCATCATAGGCTGCGCTTCGCTCTCGCTTGCCGATCGCAATGACAATCACAACCAGGCGGTGATCGACTACCCGGTAGACCAGTCGATAGCCAGCGGACCTCAGTTTGATCTTGTAACAGTCAGCCATGCCGGAGAGTTTGTCTTTCTCCACCCTCGGCTGTGTCAGCCGCACCTTGAGTTTTCTTGCGAACTGTAGCTGCAACGAGCCGTCGAGCTTTGCGAACTCCTTCCTTGCTCTTACATCGAATTCAAGGTCATAGCTTTTTGCTGCCTCCGGCTTCGGCGATGAGCTCATCAATATCCACTCTTACTGTGGGCCCTCCACGCCGTTGCCGGACAAGCTCGGCCAGTTGCATGTCGTCGATCAGATCCATCATCGCTTCGTAGCGCTCGGGCGGCACGGCATAGAACGCCGGTTCGTTGCGATTGAGGATGACCACGGTTTCACCGGCAGCTTCGCGGATAGTACCCATGGGGTCTTTCTTAAGGTCGGTGATCGATGCTGCCAGATCAGCGAGAACAGGATAGGTCATCGTTGTATCAACCCGTAAATTTGGTTATCGACACGGAAATTGTAGTATTTCAAAGAGTGCTTTTAAAGGTGCTTTTTTCGGTGTTCAAGCATGAAAAAACCCCGCCATGAAGGCGGGGTTTCTTTTTAGCCAGCCTTATTGCTGAATCTGGCTCACCGAACGGGGTGCCACCGGCTGGTTGTCGTTGGAGATGGTCACCTCCACCCGACGGTTCTGCGCACGGCCCGAGTTGCTGCCGTTGTCCGCCACCGGGTATTCCTTGCCATAACCCTGGGCGACGACACGCGCCGGGTCCACGCCTGCACGTACCAGCGCCGCGCGAACGCTGGCGGCGCGGCGTTCGGACAGGCCCTGGTTGTAGCTGGCCGAGCCGACGCTGTCGGTGTAGCCCTCGACGATCACCTTGCGCTCCGGGTTTTCCTGAAGGAACTGGGCCAGCTTGGTGATGTTCGGGTAGGCGTTGCTCTTCAGGGTGGCCTTGTTGAAGTCGAACAGCACATCACCAAAGGTCACCAGGGTGCCGCGGTCGGTCTGCTTGGCATTCAGGCTTTGCTGCAGCTTGGCGATCTGTGCTTCGCGGGCATCGAGCTTGGCCTGGGCGCGCTGGGCCGAGGCGTTCTTCAGCTCGTTCTCGGCGGTGCGCAGGGCGATGGTCTGCTTGGCCACCTCGATCCGCTGGTTGGTCAGGTAGGCGAGCTGGTCGACCTTCTGGCTGTCTTCACGGTCCATGAAGGCCTTGTCGGACTTGTTCAGCCAGTCCTGGGCATCCTTGGTCTCGAGCGCGGCCACCTTGCTTGCCTGCGGGTCACTCTGCAGTGCAGAGAAGTTGGTGCGAGCCGACTCCAGGTTGGGGTTCGGGTCGTGGGAACAGGCGGCAAGGCCGACGCTCAGTGCCAGCAGGGCGGGAATCATGACGTAGTTGCGCATAGTGTTCATCCTTTGATCAGTTGCGAAGGCTGGGGTTGGCGTGGCGGCGCTCATTCGGCGCTGCGCAGGCCTTCCTGACGTACGTCCTGAACGCCCTGGCGGGCATCCTGCACGGCCTTCTGGGCCTTGGCTGCCTGGGCCTTGCGCTCGGCGACGCGGGCATCCCATTCGGCCTGCTCGGCCAGGCGCTTGGCCTCATCGTACTTTTTGTCGTGCATGGCGATTTCGGCTTGCTTGAACTTGTCCTGGGCCGATTTCATTTCCACGGCGGCGAACTCGGTGCCACCGGCACTGACGGCCGAATTGACCGCGGACTGGGTGACAGCGTACTGCTCGGTAGGCGGGTTGCCTGCACAGCCGGCCAGGACCAGGCTACTGCCCAGGGCCAGCGCGGCCAGCTTCAACCCGCGCACGTGAGTAGATGAGAGGTTCGGGGTGCGGGTCTTGATGGTGGTCAGTTCCATTGGATCACTCCTGATTACGACGATGTCCGTAGCAGTCCATCGCTCAATCCCTGACAGTGCCTGCGCTTGTGCTCAACGATGCACATGGCAGGAGTGCAGGGTTTTAGCGTGATGGCTATTGGCTGGGACTTGACCGTTTTTTGAATGGTTCCGAAAAAAATGCGCCGTTTTGCCATTTTTTTCTGACTGATCGGTCAGTGAGATTTACCCGGAACTTTTCATCGCTGGAGTGGTTTCCGGGCCTGTTGCAGGCCCGGATCGTGGTGCTGCACGCTCAGTTCCCGGTGTCGTCGCCGGTATTGCTGAGGTCGTGCAAATGGCGCCGTGACAGGGCCAGAAACCGCGGGGTCGGGCCGATATCTTCGAACAGCGGGTCACCCTCTTCGTCAGTGGCGATGACCTTCTGGCCCTGCACGTAGGGGAAGCTGGCTTCCAGCTCTTCCAGCGCGGCGGCGACCAGTTCGCCGAGCAGTTCCTCGGCGGTGCGCTTGGGGTACATGTCGATCAGGGCAGCCAGGCGTGCCTCGGACTCCAGGTCCAAGTGCAAGGCGTGGCCGGTGGGGCTCAGGGTGCCGGCGGCATTCTGTTCCCAGTGCTGGGCGAGTTCGCGGATTTTCATGATGACCTCTGTCAACGCCAGAAAAGGCTGCATTGCATCGGACTGCGCTGGTTTAACTTTAGTTTGCTTTGCGCGATCGCGGCTTGCCATCGCGCCCCGGCAATGGGCACTCTTGGGCCAGTGCTGTTTCCTGAGCAGAGCGTGGCGAGCCGCGCCGAAGAGAGGGCCAATGACTGATATCGATGTGCGCCTGCGTGAAGATGTCCATGTGTTGGGGGAGTTGCTCGGCGAGACCATCCGCCAGCAGCACGGTGATGCGTTCCTGCAGAAGATCGAGGACATCCGCCACAGTGCCAAGGCCGACCGCCGCGGTGCTGGCGAGCAACTGAGCTCGACCTTGGCCGACCTTGCCGAAGAAGACCTGCTGCCCGTGGCGCGAGCCTTCAACCAGTTCCTCAACCTGGCCAACATGGCCGAGCAATATCAGCTGATCCGCCGTCGCGATGCCGGTCAGCCAGAGCCGTTCGAGGCGCGGGTCTTGCCCGAGCTGCTGGCTCGCCTGAAGCAGGCCGGGCCTAAGGATGACGCCCTGGCCCGGCAGCTCGCCAAGCTCGATATCCAGCTGGTGCTGACCGCACACCCGACCGAAGTGGCGCGGCGCACGTTGATCCAGAAATACGATGCCATCGCCGGCCAGCTGGCCGTCCAGGACCACCGCGACCTGACCCCCGCCGAGCGTGGGCAGGTGCGCGAGCGCCTGCGCAGGCTGATCGCCGAGGCCTGGCACACCGAAGAGATCCGCCGCGCCCGGCCCACCCCGGTAGACGAGGCCAAATGGGGCTTCGCGGTGATCGAGCATTCGCTGTGGCAGGCCATCCCCAACCACTTGCGCAAGGTCGACAAGGCATTGTTCGACGCCACCGGCCTGCACCTGCCGCTGGAAGCTGCGCCGATTCGCTTCGCCTCGTGGATGGGCGGTGACCGCGACGGCAACCCCAATGTCACGGCGGCCGTGACCCGTGAGGTATTGCTGCTGGCCCGCTGGATGGCCGCCGACCTGTTCCTGCGTGATATCGATGCGCTGGCGGCCGAGTTGTCCATGCAACAAGCCAGTGAGGCCTTGCGTGAACGTGTGGGCGACAGTGCCGAGCCGTACCGGGCGTTGCTCAAACAGTTGCGCGAACGGCTGCGGGCGACGCGCGCCTGGGCCCAGCTTGCATTGACCAGCAACCAGCCGGCGAGCGCCGAGGTGCTGGTGGATAACCGCGACCTGATCGCACCGCTGGAGCTGTGCTATCAGTCGCTGCATGAATGCGGCATGGGGGTGATCGCCGATGGCCCGCTGCTCGACAGCCTGCGCCGGGCGGTGACCTTCGGCCTGTTCCTCGGCCGCCTGGATGTGCGCCAGGATGCCGCCCGGCACCGTGATGCGCTGGCGGAGATTACCGATTACCTTGGCCTGGGCAGCTATGCCGACTGGGACGAAGAGCAGCGCATCGCATTCCTCCAGGCGGAACTTAAGAATCGCCGGCCGTTGCTGCCCGCGCACTTCACGCCTCAGGCAGAGACCGCTGAAGTGTTGGCAACCTGCCGCGAGATCGCCGCTGCGCCGGGCGCTTCGCTGGGCTCCTACGTGATCTCGATGGCGGGTGCGGCCTCTGATGTGCTGGCCGTACAACTGCTGCTCAAGGAAGCCGGCCTTACCCGGCCGATGCGCGTGGTGCCGCTGTTCGAAACCCTGGCGGACCTGGACAACGCCGGGCCGGTGATGCAGCGCCTGCTTGGCCTGCCGGGCTACCGCGCCAGCCTGCGCGGGCCGCAGGAGGTGATGATCGGCTATTCCGACTCGGCCAAGGACGCGGGCACCACGGCAGCGGCCTGGGCTCAGTACCGTGCCCAGGAAAACCTGGTGCGCATCTGCCGCGAGCATCAGGTCGAACTGCTGCTGTTCCACGGCCGTGGTGGTACGGTGGGCCGTGGTGGTGGCCCGGCCCATGCGGCGATACTGTCGCAGCCTCCGGGTTCGGTGGCAGGTCGGTTCCGCACCACCGAACAGGGCGAGATGATTCGCTTCAAGTTCGGCTTGCCGGCCATCGCCGAGCAAAATCTCAACCTGTACCTGGCTGCTGTGCTCGAAGCCACCTTGCTGCCACCCCCGCCTCCAGAACCCGCCTGGCGGTCATTGATGGATCAGCTGGCAGCCGATGGCCTCAAGGCCTACCGCGGCGTGGTGCGGGAAAACCCGGACTTCGTTGAATACTTCCGCCAGTCCACCCCCGAGCAGGAGCTGGGTCGCCTGCCGCTGGGCAGCCGCCCGGCCAAGCGCCGTGCCGGTGGCATCGAAAGCCTGCGGGCGATCCCGTGGATCTTCGGCTGGACCCAGACACGCCTGATGCTGCCGGCCTGGCTGGGGTGGGAAACCGCCCTGAGCAATGCCCTGGCGCGAGGCCAGGGCGAGCTGCTGGCGCAGATGCGCGAGCAGTGGCCATTCTTCCGCACCCGCATCGACATGCTGGAAATGGTCCTGGCCAAGGCCGACGCGCAAATCGCCGAGGCCTACGACCAACGTCTAGTGCAACCAGGCCTGCTTCCATTAGGTGCACACTTGCGCGACCTATTGTCGCAGTCGTGCCAGGTGGTGCTGGGCCTGACCGGCCAGCCGGTGCTACTGGCGCACAGCCCCGAGACCCTGGAATTCATCAGCTTGCGCAATACCTACCTGGACCCGCTGCACCGCCTGCAGGCCGAATTGCTGGCCCGTTCACGCAGCCGCGAAGCCGCTCTGGACAGCCCGTTGGAGCAGGCCCTGCTGGTGACCGTGGCAGGTATCGCCGCGGGGCTGCGCAACACCGGGTAAGGCCTGCCGTCGCGGCCCTTGCCGGTTGACCGGCGGGCAGCCACAACAGGGCGAGGAGGGTGGTTGCGCCGGGCGCAACCACCCTCCGTTCTGGTTACGGACGACGCAATGCTGCAACTTTGGGACGCTTGTCTGGCTGCCGGGCGCTGTGTATCTTGAGCAGCCTTTTGACCGATTTATGGTCATACCCGATTTTCCGGACTTGGCCTCGATTGCCGAATCCATTGAATTTCATAAAAAAATTTGAGGAGCACGAGATGCGCGTAATTCTGCTGGGAGCTCCCGGGGCCGGTAAAGGTACTCAGGCAAAGTTCATCACCGAAAAGTTCGGTATTCCACAGATCTCCACCGGTGACATGCTGCGTGCCGCCGTCAAGGCCGGCACCCCATTGGGCCTGGAACTGAAGAAAGTCATGGATGCCGGTCAACTGGTGTCCGACGAGCTGATCATCAGCCTGGTCAAGGAGCGCATCGCCCAGCCGGATTGCGCCAATGGCTGCCTGTTCGACGGCTTCCCCCGCACCATTCCACAGGCTGAAGCGATGGTTGCCGCGGGCGTGGATATCGACGCCGTGGTCGAGATCGCTGTCGACGACGAAGAAATCGTCGGCCGCATGGCTGGCCGCCGTGTGCATCTGGCCTCGGGCCGCACCTACCACATTCAGTACAACCCGCCGAAAGTGGAAGGCAAGGACGATGTCACCGGCGAAGACCTGATCCAGCGCGACGACGACAAGGAAGAAACCGTGCGTCACCGCCTGTCGGTCTACCACAGCCAGACCAAGCCGCTGGTGGACTTCTACCAGAAGCTGTCGGCAGCCAATGCTGGCAAGCCGAAGTACAGCCACATCGAAGGCGTCGGCTCGGTCGAGTCGATCACCGCCAAGGTGCTGGCAGCTCTGAGCTGATCCCTTCTGACGCA
>NZ_BCBG01000055.1:0-28593 GCF_001320485.1 Pseudomonas sp. NBRC 111130 | reverse complement strand
CAGGCTTTTACCTGGCCCAGCATTGGCAGCCAGCCGTGATATCGTTCCCCATTATTCTCCCAGGGACTTTTCCATGCCCAGCACTACCTCACTGCAACCAGGTTTCATGATCGTCCACGGCAACCGCCTGGACGACCTGCGCAGCTTGGTCGTGAGTTGGATGCGCCGCTATCCGCTGGCACCGCTGGAAAACGAAATCGCCCTGGTACAAAGCAATGGCATCGCCCAATGGCTCAAGCTCGCCCTTGCCGAGGACCCACAGGACGATGACATGGGTGGTTGCGGGATTGCTGCCGCCATCGATGTGCAACTGCCCGGTAGCTTCATGTGGCAGTTGTACCGCAAAGTGCTCGGGCGCGACGAGATCCCAGAAGTTTCACTGCTCGACAAAGCACCGCTGACCTGGCGCCTGATGCGCCTGTTGCCTGCACTGATCGAGCGCCCGCATTTCGAACCGCTGCGTCGCTTTCTTACCGATGACAATGACCTGCGCAAGCGCTATCAGTTGGCCGAGCGCCTGGCCGACCTGTTCGACCAATACCAGGTCTATCGTGCCGACTGGCTGAAGGACTGGGCAGCCGGCGAGCACATCCTCAATACCGCCCGTGGCGAGCGCAAGCCCCTCGCCCCAGGCAACCGCTGGCAGGCCGAACTGTGGCGAGCATTGCTTGAAGATGTCGGTGAACAGGGCATGGCGCAGAGCCGGGCAGGGGTACACCAGCGCTTCATCGAACGCATCAACAGCCTGCAAAGCGCACCTCACGGACTTCCGTCGCGGGTCATCGTGTTCGGTATTTCTTCTTTGCCTGCCCAGGCATTGGAAGCGCTCGCCGGTTTGTCCCGTTTCAGCCAGGTATTGCTCTGTGTACACAACCCTTGCCGTCACCACTGGGCAGACATCGTTGCCGACAAGGACCTGCTGCGTCACCAGTACAAGCGTCAACAGCGCAAGCCAGGCATGCCCGTGCAACTGGACGACGAATCGCTGCATCAGCATGCCCACCCATTGCTCGCAGCCTGGGGCAAGCAAGGCCGTGATTACATCAACCTACTGGACAGCTACGACGACCCGGGCAGTTACCAGGGCGTATTCAGCGATGGCCGTATCGACCTGTTCAGCGAAGGCCAGCCCACCACGCTGCTGAACCAGCTTCAGGACGACATTCTTGAACTGCGCCCGCTTGCTGAAAGCCGCGAGCTGTGGCCCGAGGTCAACCTGGCCAAGGACCGTTCGGTGCGTTTCCACGTGGCACACAGCGCGCAGCGTGAGGTGGAAATCCTCCACGATCAGCTACTGGCCCGCTTCAGCGCCGATCCTGCGCTACGCCCGCGTGACGTCATCGTCATGCTCCCGGCAATCGACACTTACGCGCCGCATATCCGCGCGGTGTTCGGGCAATTGCAGCGCAACGACCCGCGCTACATCCCGTTTACCCTGACCGACCAAGGCCAGCGTGGCCGTGATCCGCTGCTGATCGCGCTTGAGCACCTGCTCAAGCTCCCCGACAGCCGCTTCGCCGTCAGCGAGGTGCTTGACCTGCTCGACGTTCCGGCGGTCCGCGCGCGTTTCGGCATCCGCGAAAGCGACCTGCCCACCCTGCACCGCTGGATCGAAGGCGCGGGTATTCGCTGGGGGTTGAACGCCGACCAGCGCGCCACCCTCGGGTTGCCCCAGGGCCTTGAGCAGAACAGTTGGCGCTTCGGCCTGCGGCGCATGCTGCTGGGCTACGCGGTTGGCGTGGGAGAGGGGTGCGATGGCATCGAACCTTACGATGAAATCGGCGGCCTGGATGCCGCCTTGATCGGCCCGCTGGTCGCACTGCTCGATGCCCTCGATGTGGCCAACCAGGCCTTGTCTCAACCTGCCACTGCCAGTGAATGGGGGGATCGCCTCAACGCGTTGCTGCAAGTGTTCTTCCTTGCCGAGGAGGAGCACGACGAATACCTGCTGATGCAACTGCAGGAATTGCGCGATAGCTGGCTGGAAGTCTGCGAAACCGTAGGCCTGCAAGACCAGCTGCCACTCACGGTGATCCGCGAGGCCTGGCTGTCGGGCCTCGACGAAGGCAAGCTGTCCCAGCGGTTTCTCGCAGGTTCGGTGAACTTCTGCACCTTGATGCCAATGCGGGCCATTCCGTTCCGCGTCGTCTGTTTGCTGGGTATGAACGATGGCGACTACCCCCGCGCCCAGCCGCCGCTGGACTTCGACCTGATGGCCAGCGACTACCGCCCCGGTGATCGTTCGCGTCGCGAGGACGACCGCTATCTGCTGCTCGAAGCGCTGTTGTCGGCACGTGACCAGCTCTATATCAGCTGGGTGGGTCGTAGCATCCGTGATAACAGCGAGCGGCCCGCCTCGGTGTTGATCGGCCAGCTACGCGATCACCTGGCTGCCGGTTGGCGCCTCAAGGGTAATGCTGACGGTGAGCACCTGCTCCACGCATTGACTCAGGAGCACCCGCTGCAGCCTTTCAGTGCGCGCTATTTCCAGAAGGGCAGTGCGCTGTTCAGCTATGCCCACGAGTGGCAATTGCTGCACCAGCACACCACTGACGACGAGCAGCCAGACCTTGACCTGCCTCCTTACGTCAGCGATGAAGCGCTGACGCTTACTCAGTTGCAGGACTTCTTGCGTCACCCGGTAAGGCATTTCTTCAGCCAGCGGCTGAAAGTGTTTTTCGAAGCCTTGGAAGCGCCCACGCCAGATGAAGAGCCATTTGTTCTGGACGCATTGCAACGCTACAGTGCCAGCGAGAGCCTGCTGGGCGCCGCCCTGAGCGACCCGGATAACGCCGAGCACGCATTACAGGCCCAGGCCCGGCGGCTGCAAGCCTGCGGCATGCTGCCTCTGGCAGGGTTTGGTGAACTGCTGCAGGCCGAACTGATCCAGCCGTTGCCCGATCTGCTGCAACGTCATCGCCAACTGTTGCAGCGCTGGCCAACGGTGGTCGACGGTGCGCTGCCGATCCACTTCGAACATGCGAACCATCGTCTTGAGGGTTGGCTGGGCCGGGTCTACAAGGCCGACGATCAAAGCCTGTTGAGCATCACCACGGTGCCCAACACAATCAGCGCCGGGCGCAACACCTTCAAGTGGCACCGCCTGATTGCCAGCTGGGTGATGCACTTGGCAGCTTGCGCTGCGGGTTATCCCCTGCACAGCGCGCTGCTGGCCAGCGACATCACCCTGCTGCTCGGCCCCTTGCCGCAGGCTCAGGCTGCCGAACAACTGGGTCACCTGCTACTCGCGCGCCAGGCTGGGATGAATGCACCGTTGCCTGTGGCCGCCAAGACCGCTTTCGCCTGGCTGGCCCAGGACGATCCTGACAAGGCCATGGCCGCCGCCATCCGTGCCTACGAGGGGGATGGCCGCACCAGTTTTGGCGAGCGCAGCGAAAGTGTTGCCCTGGCGCGGCAGTTCCGCGATTTCGCCGCGCTCAGCGCCGACGAAACTTTCGAAGGCTGGTGTGAAGCCTTGTACCGCCCCCTGTTCAGCGCCGACTGGCAGGCCCAAGGCAATCCGGAGAGTCAAGCATGACCCAGGCCCGCCCCCTGGCATTGAGTTTTCCCCTGCAGGGTAGCCAGCTGATCGAAGCCAGCGCCGGTACGGGCAAGACCTTCACCATTTCTGCACTGTACCTGCGCCTGATCCTCGGCCACGGCGACGAGCAAGGCTTTGGCCGCGAACTGTTACCGCCACAGATTCTCGTGGTGACCTTCACCGATGCCGCCACCAAGGAGCTGCGCGAGCGTATCCGTGCTCGTCTGGCCGAGGCTGCGCGCTTCTTCCGCGGCGAACTGGAAGGCGGCGATCCGCTGCTGCTGCAGCTGCGCGACGACTACGCCGAAGCACACTGGCCACGCTGCGCCAATCGCCTGGAAGTTGCCGTGCAGTGGATGGATGAAGCGGCCGTGTCGACCATCCACGGCTGGTGCCAGCGCATGCTCCGAGAGCACGCCTTCGACAGCGGCAGCCTGTTCACCCAAAGCCTGGAAACCGACCACAGCGACCTGCTTGGCCAAGTCATGCGCGACTACTGGCGGCGCTTCTGTTATGGCATGCACGGCGAAGCGCTGAACTGGGTGCGTAGCCAATGGGGCAGTCCCGATGCCCTGCTGCCGCGCATCCGGCCGCTGTTCGGTCGTGTGCGTGCACAGCAGGACGAAGCGGAACCGCAAGCGCTGATCGATGCCGCGCTGAAACAGCGCGTCGAGCAGTTGCGCCAACTCAAGGCGCCGTGGGCGCAATGGGCGGATGAACTGCTGCAGATCTGCCAGGACGCCGTGGCAGCGAAACAGGCCGATGGCCGCAAACTGCAGGCGCGTTACTTCGAGCCCTGGTTCGAGAAACTGCGTAAATGGGCTTGTGATGAACAAGCGGTGGAGCTCGACTTGGGCACCGGCTTTACCCGCCTGACCCCGGCCGGGATGGCTGAAGCCTGGAAAACCGATCCGCCCGACCATCCGGCCCTGCATGCCATGCAGAACCTGCAGCAACAACTGCAGGCCCTGGCCAGCCCGGATGCCCGCTTGCTTGAACATGCCGCCGCTTGGGTTGCGGCGCGCTTCGAAGTGGAAAAACGCCGCCGCGCCGAGATGGGCTTCGACGATATGTTGCTACGTCTGCAGCAGGCGTTGGGCACGGAGTCGGGAGAACGCCTGGCTGCGCTGATCCGTGAGCAGTTCCCGGTGGCGTTGATCGACGAATTCCAGGACACCGACCCGGTCCAGTACGGCATTTTCGAAAGCATCTATCGCATCAGCGAGAACAACCCGGACACCGGCCTGTTCATGATCGGCGACCCCAAGCAGGCGATCTACGCCTTCCGTGGCGCCGATATCTACACCTACCTGTCGGCCCGCCGCGCCACCGCCGGTCGACTGCACAGCCTGGACACCAACTACCGCTCCAGCCAGGCGATGGTTGCAGCGGTCAACCGAGTCTTCATGCAGGCCGAAGGCCGCGAGCAGGGCAAGGGTGCGTTCCTGTTCCGCGAAGCCGACGACAACCCGTTGCCGTTCGTCGAGGTTCGCGCCAAGGGCCGCAGTGAACGCCTGTTGATCGACGGCAAGGCGTGTGCGGCGTTGCACTGCTGGCAGCTGGAAAGCGAAGAGCCGGTATCCAGCACGCTCTACCGTCAGCAGCTGGCAGCCAGCTGCGCCAGCCATATCGTTTGCGTATTGAATGGCGGCCAGCGCGGGGTGACCGGCTTCAGCGATGACCAGGGCGAACTGCGCCCATGCCAGCCTTCGGACATTGCCATCCTGGTGCGTGATGGCCATGAAGCGCAGTTGGTGCGCAACGAGCTTGCCGCCCGCGATGTGCGCAGCGTGTACCTGTCCGACAAGGATTCGGTATTCGCCGCCCAGGAGGCCCATGACTTGCTGGCCTGGCTAAAGGCCTGTGCCGAGCCGGACTCCGAACGCCTGCTCAAGGCCGCCCTGGCCAGCATGACCCTGGAGCTGTCGCTGGCTGAACTTGACCAGCTGAACCAGGACGAGCGGGTCTGGGAGGGCTGGGTCATGCGTTTTCGCCGCTATCGAGAGATCTGGCAGCGCCAGGGTGTGCTGCCCATGTTGCGGCACCTGCTGCACGACTTTGAATTGCCGCGCACGCTGATCGGCCGCACGGAGGGTGAGCGCGTGCTGACCAACCTGCTGCACCTGGCCGAACTGCTGCAGCAGGCGGCCACTGAGCTGGACGGCGAACAGGCGCTGATCCGTCACCTCGCCGAGCACCTGGCCAATTCCGGTCAAGCGGGCGAGGAGCAGATTCTGCGCCTGGAAAGCGACGAGCAGCTGGTCAAGGTAGTGACTATCCACAAGTCCAAAGGCCTGGAATACCCGCTGGTCTATTTGCCTTTCATCTGCACCAGCAAGCCGGTGGATGGCAGCCGCCTGCCCCTGGCCTGGCACGACAGCTTGGGCAACGCACAACTGACGTTGACCCCTGACGCAGCGCAGGTCGCCCTGGCCGACGAGGAGCGCCTGGCCGAAGACCTGCGCCTGCTCTACGTCGCGTTGACGCGTGCCCAGCACGCCTGCTGGCTGGGTGTCGCCGACCTCAAGCGCGGCAACCAGAAGAGTTCGCAACTGCACCGCTCGGCGCTCGGCTACCTGCTAGGTGGTGGCCTGCCACTGCCCAGCTCGGAGCACCTCAAGCAGTGGCTGCAGAGCTTGCTGGCCGGCTGTGAGCACATTGCCTGCCCGGCCCTGCCGCAGGCCAGTGATGAGCGCTACCGTGCGTCCCAGGCCGAACACGAGCTGATACCCGCACGCAAGCCACAACGGGCCGCCGCCGAACATTGGTGGATCGCCTCCTACAGTGCCTTGCGCGTGGGTGAACAGACCCTCGGTGCCGACAGCTCACAGGCCCAGCAGCTGCTCGATGACGAAGTTGCCGATACCCAACCGATCCGTGAAGTACCCGGCGACGGCGGCGACATCCATCGCTTTCCCCGTGGCCCCAACCCGGGCACCTTCCTCCATGGGCTGCTGGAGTGGGCCGGACGTGAAGGCTTTGCCGAGGTCGCCGGCAACCCCAGGCTCATCGAACGTACGGTTGGCCAACGTTGCAACCGCCGCGGCTGGACCGGCTGGATTCCGACACTCAGCCAGTGGCTGCAGCGCCTGCTCAACGAGCCGCTGCCGGCCGGCCCTTCGCAGCTGACGCTGGCGCAACTCCAGCATTACCAGATCGAGATGGAGTTCTGGTTCGCCAGCCACAACGTCGACGCCGAGCAACTCGACCGCCTGGTGGCCCGGCATACCTACCCCGGCACGGCTCGCCCGGCTGCGCAGCCAACCTTGCTCAATGGCATGTTCAAAGGTTTCATCGACTTGGCATACGAGCTCGACGGGCGCTATTACGTGGCGGACTACAAGTCCAATTGGCTCGGCCCGGACATCCAGGCCTACGACACCCAGGCCATGGAAAAAGCCATCCTTGAACACCGTTACGACCTGCAGTACGTGCTCTACCTGTTGGCCCTGCATCGCCAGTTGCGCGCACGGCTGCCGGATTACGATTACGACCGCCATGTCGGCGGTGCCCTGTTCATCTTCCTGCGTGGCGCCAGCAGCAATGGCCACGGCGTGTACTTCGCCAGGCCGCCACGCGAGCTGATCGAGGCCCTTGACGCGCTGTTCCGGGGCGCGCACCAGCCCGAGCAGCAGGACCTGTTTGCCGGAGCCCTGACATGAGCCGCACCCTCGACGATCTCTTGCCTGCGCCACTGCAAGCTGAACATCTGCTGGCCCTGGCTCCCCAGCACAACAGTGCGGACCTGCTGCAGTTGCTCGATCGCTGGGTCGAGCGAGGCTGGCTGCGTGCGCTCGACCGGGCGTTCGTCAGCTTTCTTGAAGAGCGAGCCCCTGGCAGTGACCCGTTGCTGTTGCTGGCGGCAGCACTGGCCAGCCACCAGCTGGGCCACGGGCATGTCTGCCTCGACCTGCAACAAACCCTCGCCGAGCCGGATTTCGCCCTGTCCCTGCCACCCGAAGGCGATGCCCTGACCGGCCCGTTGCTGTTGCCCTCGCAGCTGCTGGCCAACCTCGGCCTGCCCACCTGGCTGCAGCGCATTGCCGCAAGCCCCCTGGTGGCCGCCGGCAATACGCCGGGCCAGCACACGCGCCCGCTGGTGCTCAGCGGCCAGCGCCTGTACCTGCGCCGCTACTGGAGCTACGAGCGGCAGATCGACCAGACCCTGCGCCAGCGCCTGAGCGAGGAGGAAGCAACCCCGGCCGACCTGCCTGCGCGCCTGGCGCAGCTGTTCGACGGAGGCGCCCTGGCCGGGCAGGTGGACTGGCAGAAACTCGCCTGCGCCCTGGCCACCCGTGCAGGCTTCAGCATCATCACTGGCGGCCCTGGCACCGGCAAAACCACCACGGTGGTGCGGCTGTTGGCGCTGCTACAGGCACCTGCGGTGGAGCAGGGCAGGCCGCTGCGTATTCGCCTGGCCGCGCCGACCGGCAAGGCCGCCGCACGCCTGACCGAATCCATTGGCCAGCAGGTTGAACGGTTGCAGGTCAGCGCCGAGGTGCGCAGGCAGATCCCCACCGACGTCAGCACCGTGCATCGCCTGCTCGGCAGCCGCCCTGGCTCGCGGCACTTCCGGCACCACGCCGGTAATCTGCTGCCGCTGGATGTGCTGGTGGTCGACGAGGCGTCGATGATCGACCTGGAGATGATGGCCAACTTGCTGGAGGCATTGCCGCCCAAGGCGCGGCTGATTCTGCTCGGGGACAAGGACCAGCTGGCTTCGGTCGAGGCTGGCGCCGTACTCGGTGACCTGTGCCGGGATGCCGAGGAGGGCTGCTATTCGCCCGCGACCCAGGCCTGGCTGGAACGGATCGGTGGCCACTCGCTGGCCGCCAGCGGCCTGAAAACCGGCGATGCGCAACGCAATCCCCTAGCCCAGCAAGTGGTGATGCTGCGCTTCTCGCGACGTTTTGGTGAAGGCAGTGGCATCGGCCAGCTGGCGCGCCTGGTCAACCGCCAAGAGGCCCAGGCGGCACGCGACCTGCTGAGCATGCCGCCAGCGGACGTGTTCGGCCTGGCGCTGCGCGGTGAGCAGGACCGGGCTTTCGACCGCCTGATTCTCGACGGCCTCGACCGCGGTAACGAAGGGCCTCAAGGCTATCGCAGCTACCTGCGTGCCATTGGCCGCCATCGCCCCGCACCGGGCAGCGCTTTCGACGATCCGCGCTGGGAACAGTGGGCTGGCAGGGTGCTGCGCAGTTTCGAAGACTTCCAGCTGCTGTGCGCCGTGCGCAAGGGGCCCTGGGGTGTCGAAGGCCTCAACGAACGTGTGGCGCGGGTGCTGCACAATGCCGGGCTGATCGACAACCAGCAACCGTGGTATGAAGGTCGCCCGGTGCTGGTGACGCGCAACGACTACGGCTTGGGCTTGATGAACGGCGACATTGGTATCGCCCTGCGCTTGCCGGACGAGCACGGTGAAGCGCTGCTGCGTGTGGCTTTCCCGCGTAACGACGGCAGTGGTGGGGTGCGCTTCGTGCTGCCCAGCCGCCTCAACGAGGTGGAGACCGTTTACGCCATGACGGTGCATAAGTCCCAGGGCTCCGAGTTCAGCCACACCGCGCTGGTGCTGCCGGATGCACTCAACCCGGTGCTGACCAAGGAACTGGTGTACACCGGCATTACCCGGGCCAAGCATTGCTTCAGCTTGATCGAGCCGCGCCAAGGCATTTTCGAGGAAGCGGTGCTGCGCAAGGTACGGCGTATTTCCGGCCTGATGCTTGAACAAGTCTGACCAGGCCTGTGACTGACCCTGTGGCAGCGGGCTTGCCCGCGAACACCGGCGTAGCCGGTGCCATACACCGAGTTGCCTGATTCGCGGGCACGCCCGCTCCTCCAGATAGCCAGCGTTGTGCTATCGTTGCGCCGACTCAGACAGGTTTTTGAGAGAACTCTCACATGACAGGCGCCAGGGAGCGGTTGACAGGCTGTGCGCTTTTGCTGCTTCTCGTCGCCCTGTCGCTGTTGGCCGGCCCCGTCCAGGCGGGCGGTTCCGCGACCTCCGCTCAGGCCCAGCAGCGTGCCAAGGCGGTAACCCAAGTGGTCCTGGGCATCTTCAGCTATGCCCGCTGGCCTACCGAACCTGTGCCTTTGCGCTTGTGCATGGTCGGCCCCACCGAATATGCCGACGACCTGATCAAGGGCAACGTGCAGAACTCTGGCCAACCCTTGCAGGTGCGCCGCCTGCTGGCCGACGACCGGAACGTTGCCCAAGCCTGCGATGCGGTGTACATCGGCAAGCTCGACGATGCCCAGCGCGATCACCTGTTCCAG
This sequence comes from Pseudomonas sp. NBRC 111130, assembly GCF_001320485.1. Classification (NCBI taxonomy): domain Bacteria; kingdom Pseudomonadati; phylum Pseudomonadota; class Gammaproteobacteria; order Pseudomonadales; family Pseudomonadaceae; genus Pseudomonas; species Pseudomonas sp. NBRC 111130. Next base: position 18,779 of record NZ_BCBG01000055.1, on the reverse strand, counting down.
GCCATCAATGGCCATCCGGTACTGAGCATCAGCGAAGCCGACGACCCGTGCACGGTGGGTAGCCTGTTCTGTCTGCGCGTCGGTGACCAGCAGGTCGCGTTCGAGGTCAATCTCGACTCCGTGGCACGTTCCGGCGTGCGTATCCATCCCAGCGTGTTGCAGCTGTCACGGCGACGCGGAGCTGTGCCATGAAGCGTTCAGCCTGGAAGGCCGGCGTGCGTCCCACCTTGCGTTCGGTACTCGGCCGCGGCCACCTCAGCGTTGCCCTGATGGCAGTGGGCCTGGCCGGTATCTCGCTGACCCTGCTCGGTGTGCTGGCCCTGCGCGTGTACGCCCACCACAACCTGCACCTGATTGCCCGTTCGATCAACTACACCGTCGAAGCCGCGGTGGTGTTCGACGACAGCGCGGCGGCCCATGAGGCGCTGGAACTGATCGCCAAAACCGAAGAAGTGGCGGACGCCAAGGTATTCAACAACGATGGGGAGCAGCTGGCGCACTGGCAGCGTCGTGAAGAAGGCGTGCTCGGGCACCTTGAGGCGCAGGTGGCATCGGCCTTGCTGAATGGGCCGATCAACCTGCCGATCATGCACCAGCAACAGCAAGTCGGGCATATCGAGCTGGTCGGCCAGGGCCGCAGCTTGCTGCTGTTCCTGCTCAGCGGCCTTGGCGGCATTCTGTTCTGCACGATCCTCAGTGCCTTCGTTGCCTTGTACCTGTCGCGGCGGCTGCTTGGCGACATCGTGCGCCCCCTGCGCAGCCTGGCCAGTGTCGCCCACGCCGCACGTCGCGAACGCAGTTTCGACCGCCGTGTGCCGGAAGCGCCCATTGCCGAGCTGAACGAGTTGGGTAACGATTTCAATGCCTTGCTCGATGAACTGGAGGTCTGGCACGGCCACCTGCAAAACGAGAACGCCACCCTGGCTCACCAGGCCAGCCACGATAGCCTTACCGGCCTGCCCAACCGCGCGTTCTTCGAGGGGCGCCTCAGCCGCAGCCTGCGCAATGCGGCACGGCAGCAAGACCATTTAGCGCTGTTGTTCCTCGACAGTGACCACTTCAAACAGATCAACGACAGCCTCGGCCATGCCGTGGGCGACGAAGTGCTGATCAACGTGGCCGACCGTGTGCGTGCGCAACTGCGCGAGCACGATCTGGTGGCCCGCCTGGGGGGCGACGAGTTTGCCGTGCTGCTGACCCCGCTGCACTCGCGTGAGGACGCAGAGCGCATCGCCGAGAAGATCATCGCCAGCATGCAGCTGCCGATGCTGCTCGATGGCGGCGCCAGCCTTACCACGTCTCTCAGTGTCGGCATCGCCTATTACCCGGAGGATGGCAATGACCCTGCCAGCCTCCTCAATGCCGCAGATGCGGCAATGTACCAGGCCAAGCGCAAGCGTCGTGGCCAGTGGCAAGCGGCGCAGACGGAACGGTCCGCTGCCGATTCCAGCAACAGGAGTTGAACCGTGATACAGCGTTTGCGTTTTTCATTCGTCGTGATGTTGCTGGCCTTGCTGGCGTTGGCAGGGTGCCAGAGCGCGCCACCCAAAGGGCTGAGCGCCGAACAGATCGCCGTACTCAAGCGTGAAGGTTTCGCCCCTACCGAGGAAGGCTGGGCATTCGACTTGTCGGGCAAGGTGCTGTTCGGCAGCGACCTGGACAGCCTCAATGCCCCGAGCCAGGCGATCGTCGAGCGGATCGGCAAGGCTTTGCTGGGCGTGGGTATCCAAAGCGTGCGTGTTGATGGCCACGCCGATGCTTCGGGCAAGGCCGCCTACAACCAGCAGTTGTCCGAGCGACGCGCGCAGAGTGTGGCCAAGGCGTTGATCGATGTTGGCATGCAGGCGCAGAACATTCATACCCGTGGGCTGGGCAGCACGCAGCCGGTGGCGGACAACCGCACCAGCGCCGGGCGGACCGAGAACCGACGGGTGTCGATTGTGGTGGCGTCTTACTGATAGTTCCGGTCTAGCGCACTGTTTGTGATAGCGGACTTGCTCTGACAAGAAGTTGTGGTGGGGCTTACAGGTGCCAGCCTTGAGTTCTGTGGCGCCTGTGATATCGAGCGCCGCCCGCGCGGCGCATCGCGGGCAAGCCCCACATGGATCCGCGATCCCCTGTGGGAGCGGGCGTGCCCGCGAAGAGGCCAGACCAGCTAGCACATCACTTGAGCCTCAGTGCAAAAGTCCGAGGCCCAGTAGGCATCCGGACCTGGATCAACGCCGATTCGAGCAACGCCCGCAGCGTTTCCAGCTCATGCATCGAGGTCATCATCAGGATCGACGCCGGTGACTTGGGCTGCAGCAGCAACGCCTGGGTGATGGGTGGCGGGCCGCTAGAGGCCCCGTCAATCCTGAGCAAAGCGCATGTCGCGCGTCTCACCCATCAACAACGGCGCATTCGCCTCGGTCACCCCGCGGATGTAATCCCACAACAAGGTAATCCGCTTCAACTTCCTCAAATCTTCCCGGCAATACATCCAGAATTGCCGCGTCACCTCGATCTCCTCCGGCAACACCGTCACCAGCCGCGCATCCTGCGCCGCCAGGAAGCACGGCAAGATCGCCAACCCACGCCCCTGCAGCGCCGCCGTGTACTGGGCTATGACGCTGGTGCTGCGCAAATGCGCATTGGCGTTGGGAATCAGGTTGGCCAGGTACAGCAGCTCCGAACTGAACGCCAGGTCGTCGACATAACTGATGAACGGGTGGCTCACCAGGTCGCTGACCTGGCGGATCGGTGCATGGCTGTCCAGGTAGTCCTGGGTCGCATAAAGCCGCAATCGGTAGTCACACAGCTTGCAGCATACATAGGGCCCATGCTCCGGCCGCTCCAGGGCGATGACGATATCTGCCTCGCGCTTGGACAGGCTGATGAAGTGCGGCAGCGGCAGGATATCTACCGAGATCGCCGGGTAGGCATCGACGAAATGGCTCAACTGCGGGGTGACGAAAAAACTGCCAAAGCCTTCGGTGCACCCCATGCGCACATGCCCCGAGAGCGCCACGCCGGAGCCGGAAACCTGTTCGCAGGCCATGTGCAAGGTGCTCTCGATCGACTCCGCGTAGCCCAGCAGGCGTTGCCCCTCGGCTGTCAGGACAAAGCCGTTGGTGCGTGACTTTTCGAACAGCAGCGTGCCCATCGCCCCCTCCAGCGAGCTGATGCGCCGCGATACCGTGGTGTAGTCGACGGCCAGGCGTTTGGCCGCGCTGCTGGCTTTGCGCGTGCGCGCCACTTCAATGAAGAACTTCAGATCGTCCCAGTTCAGCGCACTGAGGGAGGTCAGGTCTTTTTGCATGTTGATCCGGTTTTTTTGTGCGTTCTTGTTGGATGTTTGCACATCTATACTCGAAAAAAGCCCCAAGGCGCCACCTCGCGTTTGCCCGGCGCTGGCGATCTCGTCCTGACAATAATTCCAAGGAGAACGCAGATGAACGCACCACAGTCCCCTGACAAGACCAAGGTCGAGCAGGTCAAGCTGCTGATCGACGGCCAGTGGGTCGAGTCGAAAACCAGCGAATGGCGCGACATCGTCAACCCGGCCACCCAAGAAGTGCTGGCGCGGGTACCGTTCGCCACCGTCGAAGAAGTGGATGCCGCCGTGGCTGCCGGCCAGCGCGCCTTCAAGACCTGGCGTGACACCCCGATCGGTGCACGCATGCGCATCATGCTCAAGCTGCAGGCGCTGATCCGCGAACACACCAAACGCATCGCCCAGGTGCTCAGCGCCGAGCAGGGCAAGACCCTTGCCGACGCCGAAGGCGATATCTTCCGCGGCCTGGAAGTGGTCGAGCACGCGGCTTCCATCGGTACTCTGCAGATGGGCGAATTCGCCGAGAACGTCGCCAGTGGCGTGGATACCTACACCCTGCGCCAGCCGATCGGTGTGTGCGCTGGCATCACCCCGTTCAACTTCCCGGCGATGATCCCGCTGTGGATGTTCCCGATGGCCATCGTCTGCGGCAACACCTTCGTCCTCAAGCCTTCCGAGCAGGACCCGCTGTCGACCATGCTGCTGGTCGAGCTGGCGCTGGAGGCCGGTGTACCGGCGGGCGTACTCAACGTGGTGCACGGCGGCAAGCAAGTGGTAGATGCGATCTGCACCCACCAGGACATCAAGGCGATTTCCTTCGTCGGCTCGACCGAAGTCGGCACCCACGTGTACAACCTGGCCAGCCAGCACGGCAAGCGTGTGCAGTCGATGATGGGCGCGAAGAATCACGCCGTGGTGCTGCCAGACGCCAACCGCACGCAAACCGTCAACGCCCTGGTCGGTGCCGCCTTCGGCGCAGCAGGCCAGCGCTGCATGGCTACCTCGGTGGCGGTGCTGGTGGGCAAGGCGCGTGAGTGGCTGCCGGACATCAAGGACGCGGCGAGCAAGCTCAAGGTGAACGCCGGTTGCGAGCCGGGCACGGATGTAGGCCCGGTGGTTTCCAAGCGTGCCAAGGAGCGTGTGCTGGGCCTGATCGAAAGCGGCATCCGGGAAGGTGCCAAGCTCGAACTCGATGGCCGTGGCGTGAAGGTGCCGGGCTACGAGCAAGGCAACTTCGTCGGCCCGACCCTGTTCTCCGGGGTGAAGACCGACATGCAGGTGTACACCCAGGAAATCTTCGGCCCGGTGCTGGTGACCCTGGAAGTCGACACTCTCGACGAAGCCATTGCCCTGGTCAACGCCAACCCATTCGGCAACGGTACCGGCCTGTTCACCCAGAGCGGCGCGGCGGCGCGCAAGTTCCAGAGCGAGATCGACGTCGGCCAGGTGGGTATCAACATCCCGATTCCGGTACCGGTACCGTTCTTCAGCTTCACCGGCTCGCGCGGCTCCAAGCTCGGTGACCTCGGCCCGTACGGCAAGCAGGTGGTGCAGTTCTACACTCAGACCAAGACCGTCACCGCCCGCTGGTTCGATGACGACAGCGTCAACGACGGTGTGAATACCACCATCAGCCTGCGCTAAGGAGCACGCCATGCGTATCGCATTCATCGGCCTGGGCAACATGGGCGCGCCCATGGCCCGCAACCTGATCAAGGCCGGGCACCAGTTGAACCTGTTTGACCTGAACAAGACCGTGCTGGCCGAGCTCGCTGAGCTGGGCGGGCAGGTCAGCGCCTCGCCGAAGGACGCGGCGGCCAGCAGCGAGCTGGTGATCACCATGCTGCCGGCGGCCGCACATGTGCGCGCCGTGTACCTCAACGAAGACGACGGCGTGCTGGCGGGCATCCGCCCAGGCACGCCGACCCTGGATTGCAGCACCATCGACCCGCAGACCGCGCGTGAGGTGTCCAAGGCGGCCGCCGCCAAAGGTGTGGACATGGGCGATGCGCCGGTGTCTGGTGGCACGGGTGGCGCCGCGGCGGGCACGCTGACCTTCATGGTCGGCGCCAGCGCAGAACTGTTCGCCACGCTCAAGCCGGTGCTGGAGCAGATGGGCCGCAACATCGTGCACTGCGGTGAGGTCGGTACCGGGCAGATCGCCAAGATCTGCAACAACCTGCTGCTGGGCATCTCGATGATCGGCGTGTCCGAGGCCATGGCCCTGGGCAATGCACTGGGCATCGACACCAAGGTGCTGGCGGGGATCATCAACAGCTCGACCGGGCGTTGCTGGAGTTCCGATACCTACAACCCGTGGCCGGGCATCATCGAAACTGCACCTGCCTCGCGTGGGTATACCGGTGGGTTTGGTGCCGAACTGATGCTCAAGGACCTGGGGCTGGCCACCGAGGCTGCGCGCCAGGCACACCAGCCGGTGATCCTCGGTGCCGTCGCCCAGCAGCTGTACCAGGCCATGAGCCTGCGCGGGGAAGGCGGCAAGGACTTTTCGGCGATCGTCGAGGGGTACCGCAAGAAGGATTGATTGTGGGAGCGGGCGTGCCCGCGAAGCAGACGACTCGTTGCCCGCCACCGGCTACGCCGGTGTTCGCGGGCATGCCCGCTCCCACAGAGATTGGTGTCGCTTGATGGATCAGGCGAAGACGAAGTACTTGCGCACGGTCTCGACCACTTCCCAGGTGCCTTTCATCCCCGGTTCGATCACGAACACATCACCCGCCTTCAGGTGCTTCGGCTCTTCGCCTTCCGGGGTGATGATGCAGTAGCCATCGAGGAAGTGGCAGAACTCCCACTTCTCGTAGTTGACCTCGAACTTGCCCGGGGTGCAGATCCAGGTGCCCATGATCTTGCTGCCGTCGGCCGACAGGTAGGCGTTGAGGTTGACGGTGTGCGGATCGCCGCCGATGCGCTTCCACTTGGTGGCGTCCACGACCGGCGTCGGGCAGGTTTCGCGCAGGACGGTGATGAAATCGGACATGGCACAACTCCTGGTGACTGGCTGGATGACTTGTCACCATAGGGCCATCCGCCGAGCCGCAGTTGCCTGGGCTCGACGTCCAGCTGCCTGCCCGCGCTATGCCAGGGTGTTGACCTCGACGGTGATGTGGGCCAGTTCCTCATGCACGCCCAGCGCCTGGCGCACGCTGTCGGCGCTCAATGCGGCCTGGGTGGCCAGGCTGAGGATGCACGCGTACTGGTCCTTGCCCACGCGCCACACGTGCAGGTCGGTGATGGTGGCGGGCACCGGCAGTTCGGCGACCACTTCGCGGATCTCCTCGACCACCGGCGCATCCATCTCGGCATCCAGCAATACCCGGCCGGTATCGCGCAGCAGGCCGCGAGCCCAGAGCGCCACCAGCACCGCACCGACCAGGCCCATCACCGGGTCGAGCCAGCTGGCGCCCCATAACTTGCCGGCCAGCAGGGCGACGATCGCCAGTACCGAGGTGGCGGCGTCGGCAATCACATGCAGGTAGGCCGAGCGCAGGTTCAGGTCGTGATGATGGTGATGACCGTGGTCATGATGATGGTCATGGCCATGACCGTGGTGGTGATGATCGTGGTCGTCACGCAGCAGCCAGGCGCAGATCAGGTTCACGGCCAGGCCGATCACGGCGATGAAGATCGCCTCGTCATAATGGATCGACCCCGGCGTCAGCAGGCGCTCGGCCGACTGGAAGGCCATCAGCCCGGCCACGCCGAGCAGCAGCAGGGCGCTGGAGTAGCCGCCGAGGATCTCGATCTTCCAGGTGCCAAAAGCGAAGCGTTGGTCCTTGGCATAACGACGCGCGGCAGCGTAGGCCAGCAGCGACAGGCCCAGGGCCAGGGCATGCGAGCTCATGTGCCAGCCGTCGGCGAGCAGGGCCATGGAGTTGAAGAACCAGCCCCCGGCGATTTCCGCCACCATCATGATCGCTGTCAGCCACACGGCCAGGCGTGTCTTGCGCTCGGCACCGAGGTTGCTGGTGTGGAACTGGTGGCTGTGCTGCCAGCGGCCTGAGGTTTGTGTTGCCATGGTTTATCATGCTCCCGGAACGTCGAGAAATATACTATACCCCAGTATACCTAGCATGGTGTGAAAGCATATGGCACATACGATCAAGAGTAAGAAGCAGCTGCTGACCCGCGTGCGCAAGATCAAAGGCCAGGCCGCAGCACTGGAGACCGCGCTGGAGCAGGACAAGGACTGCCTGGCGATCCTTCAGCAGATCGCAGCCGTGCGCGGCGCGGTGAACGGGCTGATGGCCGAGGTGATGGAAGGGCACATCCGCGAACACCTGGTGGCGGAAGGGCTGAGCGCCGAGGAACGGCAGGAAGAGGCGGACAAGGTGGCGGCGTTGTTGCGGTCTTATCTGAAGTGATACCCCCTGGGGGTATACGGTAGGAATGTAGGTTCCTACAGAGCTATAAGTTGAAGCCTACTGGGTGATCTGAACCATCCGCTGGTCGCCGAAAGTGTGCATAGTGTGTACTGCGCTTCGTTTTGGTCAATTCGGTGTGTATCATACACATCGGCTGCCGAAGGAAGGGTGAATGCGCAGTCGTGAAGTGATCCAGCTCATTGAGGCGGATGGGTGGTATGAAGTCGAGGTGAAGGGCAGCCATCACCAGTTCAGGCATCCGTTCAAGAAGGGGAGGGTGACAGTTCCTCATCCCAAAAGCGATCTGCCTAAAGGCACCGTGCACAGCATCTTGAAACAAGCTGGCTTGAAGCAGTCCAGTGGCTTCGTCAGCGCGAACATCAGTGGAGACGCGCAATGAAATTTCCGGTCGTATTGCACAAGGACGCCGATTCGGACTACGGCGTGACCGTTCCCGATGTTCCTGGCTGCTTCTCTGCCGGAGGGACTGTCGCTCAAGCACTGGAGAACGTTCAGGAGGCGCTGGCGCTTCATTTTGAGGGCTTGGTTGCCGATAACGAGGCGCTACCGCAAGCACAGGAAGTCGATGTACATGTGGCGAATCCTGATTTTGCCGGTGGGGTCTGGGCTGTCGTTGATTTCGATATAACGCCATATCTGGGGAAGGCCGTGCGGTTCAATGCAACACTGCCGGAAAACCTGCTGCAGCGGATCGACGAAAAAGTGAAGCGTGATCATCGGTATGCCTCCCGTTCCGGATTTCTCGCCTCGGCTGCACTGCGAGAGCTGGCGCTCATGCACTGAACAACGAGTCGGCTTTGGAATTCATCACTTGTGGAGGTGGTGAATCGGGGCGCCGAAACCGCCGCAAATACGTCAGCCCAGGCGACGTTGAACGTTCACGCTGGCATCAATCGCTCGACCAACCCCGCCGCATAGCCCGGTAACCTGGCAAAATCCCGGGCACATAACAGCAACCGCCGGTTCGCCCAATCCTCTCGCAGCGCCACCCAGTGCATCGGCAACACCCCGTTCCAGCGCTGCACCGATGCCAGGGGCACCACGCCGACACCGGCACCACCGGCGACCATGCGAATCACCCCGTCAAACCCTTCGGCCCGCACCCGTACCTGCATGCGGTGGCCTTCGCGCAGGGCCTGTTCCTCCAGGTATAGCGCCAGGGCGCTGTTCGCCCCCAGCCCGACATGGCCGTGGGCAAGGCAATCGACGAAGCTCGGGGCGGGCGCTGCGGCGAGGGGATGATCCAGCGGAGTCACCAGCACCAGCGGATCATCGCGAAAGGGCAGGGTCTGCAGATGCGCGCTGGGCGCGGCGGTGGAAATGATGCCCAGATCAGCCATGCCTTGGGTGATCGATTGCACGATGCGCAGGCTCGGTAGTTCCTGCACATCGATGCTGATCCCGGGGTTATCGGCAAGGTAGCTGGCCAGCAACTCCGGCAGGTACTCGGTCAGCGCCGCCGTGTTGCACAACAGCCGCACCTGGCCTTGCTGGCCGCGCGCATAGTGGGCCAGGTCGAACTGCAGGCGTTCGACCTGCTGGCCGATCAGTCGCGCATGCTGCAGCAGCGCCTGCCCGGCGGGTGTCGGCTGCACGCCACGGCGATTGCGCTCGAGCAAAGGTGTGCCAAGCGAGGCCTCCATCGCGCGGATACGTGCGCTGGCCGCTGGCAGCGACAGATGGCTGCGGCGGGCGCCGGCGGTGATGTTGCCGCATTCGGCGGTGTGCTGGAAAAGCCGGAGGTCGATCAGGTCGAAATGCATCTGCCTCTGTCCTGGCAAGAGTCTGGCTGAGTATATGGCAGATTTTCAGCCCAACTGCGGCAAGCCATCATCGCACCCATGAATACCTTGACCGCTTTCTACTACACCATTGGCCCGGCACTGACGTTGCTGGTGATCATCACCTTCCTGCTGGCCGGTGCCGTCAAAGGCGTGATCGGCCTCGGCCTGCCGACCATCGCCATGGGCTTGTTGGGGCTGGCTATGTCTCCGACGCAGGCTGCTGCGCTGTTGATCGTGCCTTCGACGCTTACCAACCTCTGGCAACTTGCGGCTGGCGGGCATCTGCTCGCGCTGCTGCGAAGGCTCGGGCCAATGCTGGCGATGATATTCCTCGGTACGTTGCTTGGCAGTGCCTGGCTGGGCATCAACAACGGGCCATGGGCAGTGCAGGCGTTGGGGGCGGCGTTGGTGATCTACGCGCTGTACGGTCTGGCAGGCCCGGCCTTGCGGGTAGCGCCGGAGCGGGAAGGGTGGCTGGGACCGGTCTGTGGACTGGTGACCGGTGTGGTCACTGCGGCTACTGGCGTGTTCGTGATGCCCGCGGTGCCTTACCTGCAAAGCCTGGGCTTGAGCCGCGACGAAATGGTGCAGGCGCTGGGCCTGTCGTTCACGGTCTCGACCCTGGCGCTGGCCCTTGGCCTGGCCGGGCAGGATGCCTTGGGTGGGCAAGCGCTGGGGGCTTCGCTGCTGATGCTGGCGCCGGCCCTTTTGGGCATGTTCGCCGGGCAGTGGCTGCGCCAGCGTATCAGCGCAGCGCTGTTCAAGCGCTGCTTCTTCATCGGCCTGGCCGCGTTGGGCGGCCACCTGCTGATCAACGGTTAGCGGACGAGGCGCTGAGCATGACGATCGGCTGGATGTCGAAATCGCGCTCCAGGTAATCCATGCGCTTTTCGAAGAACTCGACCATGTGCGGCAGTGCCGAGTGCACGTCCAGCGCTGCCTTGTCGGCCCACACTTCATAGAACACGAACAGGGTTGGGTCCTGCTGGTCGCGCAGCATGTGGTATTCGATGCAGCCTGGTTCCTGGCGGCTGGGCTCGACGTAGGCACGGAACAGGGTCTCGAATGCTGCGGCCATTTCCGGACGGGTCTTGGCCTTAAGGATGAATGCGTGCTGCTCGCTCATGGATCGTACTCACAGATAATTGGAGAATCGATTCTACGGCAATAATTAAGTTGTGATTCGTGACTTCAGGTCAATTGTATTTTGACCGCCAACTGCTGTATCCCGCGCCCGTCAGCCATTACTGTGCCGGTCATCCATCAAATGACTCGAGGCCCAGCATGAAAAAGATCCTTCTGCTCAATGGCGGCAAACAATTCGCCCACTCTGACGGTCGTCTCAACCAGACCCTGCACGATGCCGCGCTGGCGCATCTGGACCGTGCCGGTTTCGATGTGCAGCACACCTTCATCGACGGTGGCTACGACGCTCAGGTCGAAGTCGAGAAATTCCTCTGGGCCGATGTGATCATCTATCAGATGCCAGGCTGGTGGATGGGCGCACCGTGGACCGTGAAGAAGTACATCGACGATGTTTTCACCGCTGGCCACGGCAGCCTCTACGCCAATGATGGCCGTACCCGCTCCGACCACTCGCAGAAGTACGGCAGCGGTGGCCTGGTGCACGGCAAGCAATACATGCTGTCGTTGACCTGGAATGCACCACAGCAAGCGTTCGATGACCCGAGCGACTTCTTCGAGGGCAAGGGTGTCGATGCGGTGTATTTCCCGTTCCACAAAGCCAACCAGTTCCTGGGTATGACCGGGCTGCCAACCTTCCTTGCGGTGGATGTGATGAAGCGCCCGGATGTGCCGGCAGCCTTGGCGGCCTACGAGGCTCATCTGGACAAGGTCTTCGGCAAGGCTATCTAATCCCTGCACGGACCCGACACAGGCGCTCAAGTGAAAACCCGCTCCGAAGAACTCCAGATATTCGTCGCCGTCATCGACTGCGGCTCAATCTCCGCCGCTGCCGAGCAGATGGGCCAGACCCCGTCGGCGGTCAGCCGCACCCTGTCGCGCCTGGAGGCCAAGCTCGGCACCACCTTGGTCAACCGCACCACCCGGCGCATGGACCTCACCGAGGAGGGCCGCTTCTTCCTCGAACGCTCGCGCCTGGTGCTGCAGCAGATGGACGAGATGGAGGAGCGCCTGTCGATGAATCGCCAGACGCCGTCCGGGCGCCTGCGCATCAACGCCGCGGCGCCGTTCATGCTGCACGCCATCCTGCCGTGGATCGGCGAGTTCCGCCGCCAGTACCCCGGCATCGAGCTGGAGCTCAACACCGACGACCTGATCATCGACCTGCTGGAACAGAGCACCGACGTGGCCATCCGCATCGGTGACCTTGCCGACTCCAGCCTGCATGCCCGCTCGCTCGGTTGCAGCCCGATACAGGTGCTGGCAAGCCCGGAATACCTGGAGCGACACGGTACGCCGAAAAACGTCGAAGACCTGAACGGTCACTGCCTGCTCGGCTTTAGCCAGCCTGAATCGTTGAACCAGTGGCCGTTGCGCCACGCCCAGGGTGACCGCTGGGGCATCCGCCCGGCACTGATCGCCTCCAGCGGCGAGACCCTGCGCCAACTGGCGCTGGCCGGGGAGGGCATCGTCGCCCTGTCGCATTTCATGACCCACGAAGACATCCGCGCCGGCCGCCTCAAGGTACTGCTGAGCGAGGCCAACAATGGCTACCGCCAGCCGATCCACGCGGTGTACTACCGCAACACCCAGCTGGCCCTGCGGATTCAATGCTTCCTTGATTTCATCCAGCGCAAGTTGGCCATGTACGCCTGCTGAGTTGCCTGATCGCGACAGGTCCTGTCCACAGGCGGCGAAACTTCCTGCGTTTGATTGCACAGTCACAGCGCTTCGGCCTTACTGACTGCTCAACAAAAACAACACCAAGGAAGTGTCATGCGTATTGTCCCGTTCCAGTACCTGGCTCTGGCAGCCGCGATCCTGAGCTGTTCCTCGACTTACGCCGCCACGTTGGAAGGCGGCGCTGTAGCCGCCCCCGATCAATATGGTGCACAGGTTGCAGCCGACATCCTCAAGAAGGGCGGCAACGCGGTGGACGCGGCCGTGGCCACGGCCTTCACCCTGGCGGTGACCTACCCCGAGGCGGGTAACATCGGTGGCGGTGGCTTCATGACCCTGTTCGTCGACGGCAAGCCGTACTTCCTCGACTACCGCGAAGTGGCGCCCAAGGCTGCCTCACGCAACATGTACCTGGACGACAAGGGCGAAGTCATCGAGAACCTGAGCCTGGTCGGCGTGCGCGCCGCAGGCGTGCCTGGCACGGTGATGGGCCTGTGGGAAGCCCACCAGAAGTTCGGCAAGCTGCCCTGGAGCGAGCTGCTGACCCCGGCCATCGGCTATGCCAAAAACGGCTTCAAGGTCGCCGAGAAGCAGTACCAGTACCGCAACGATGCCCAGGGCATGTTCAAGACCGCGACCAACTTCAACGACTATTTCGGCAACATGAAGGTCGGTGAACTGTTCAAGCAGCCGGAAATGGCCAAGACCCTCGAGCGCATTGCCGACAAGGGCGTGAGCGAGTTCTACCAAGGCAAGACTGCCGACCTGCTGGTGGCGCAGATGCAGGCCGACAAGGGCTTGATCACCAAGGAAGACCTGAAGGACTACAAAGCCGTGTGGCGCGAACCGATCGCCATCAGCTGGCGCGGCAATGTGGTCTACACCGCGCCACCACCAAGCTCCGGCGGCGTGGCCCTGGCCCAGCTGCTGGGCATCAAGGAAGACCGCGTGGCGGACTTCAAGGGTGTTGCGCACAACTCGGCGCAGTACATCCATCTGCTATCGGAGATTGAAAAACGTGTGTTCGCCGACCGTGCCGACTACCTCGGCGACCCGGCGTTCACCAAAGTGCCGGTCGACCAGTTGGTGGCCAAGGACTACCTGGCCAAGCGCGCCGCCCAGGTCAACCCGAAGGCCATTTCCGAAACCGACAAGGTCAAGCCAGGCCTGGAGCCACACCAGACCACGCACTTCTCGATCGTCGACAAGCAGGGCAATGCGGTCAGCAATACCTACACCCTCAACCTCGATTACGGCAGCGGCGTGGTGGTCAAGGGCGCAGGCTTCCTGCTCAACGACGAGATGGACGATTTCAGCGCCAAGCCTGGCGCCGCGAATGCCTTTGGGGTGGTTGGCGGTGACGCCAACGCCATCGAACCGGGCAAGCGCATGCTGTCGTCGATGAGCCCGAGCCTGATGACCCGCGATGGCAAGGTCGAGCTGGTGATCGGTACGCCGGGCGGTTCGCGGATCTTTACCTCCATCTTCCAGGTGATGAACAACCTGTACGACTACGGCATGCCGCTGGAGAAGGCCGTGGCGGCGCAGCGTGTGCACCATCAGTTGCTGCCCAAGGACACCATCTACTTCGACAGCTACGCGCCCCTGACCGGGCCGGTGGCTGAAGAGCTGAAGAAGATGGGCTATGTGCTGGAGGATCAGGGCTGGGAGATGGGCGATATCCAGGCGATCCGGGTCAACGGCGCGCAGCTTGAGACCGCTTCGGATCCGCGTGGGCGCGGGGTGGGGATGATCGTCAAGTAACTCTGCATAGGCAGTGGGGGCCTCTTCGCGGGCACGCCCGCTCCCACAGGTACAGCGCAGGTTTCGAATCTTGCGCCGTACCTGTGGGAGCGGGCGTGCCCGCGAATGGTCTCCAGTCAGACGCGGAACTGGCTGACCAGCATCTGCAGGTGACCGCCCAGGCGCGCCAGCTCGACGCTGGACGCTGCGGTCTCATCACTGGCTGCCGCGGTCTGTTCCGACACATCGCGCACATTCAGGATGCTGCGGCTGATCTCTTCTGCCACCGCGCTCTGCTGCTCGGCCGCCGCTGCGATCTGCTGGTTCATCGACTGGATGCTCGACACCGTGCCGGTGATGTTCTCCAGCGACGCACCTGCCTTTCGCGCCAGCTCGACACTGCTGTCGGTCAGGGTGCGGCTGCCCTGCATGGCATTGGCCACCTGCTGGGTGCCGTGCTGCAGGCTGGCCACCAACTCCTCGATCTCTTCGGTGGACTTCTGCGTGCGCTGGGCCAGGCCACGCACTTCGTCGGCGACCACGGCGAAACCACGGCCGGCTTCACCGGCTCGGGCCGCTTCGATCGCGGCGTTGAGCGCCAGCAGGTTGGTCTGCTCGGCCACCGACTTGATCACGTCCATCACGCTGCCGATCTTCTGGCTTTCCTGTTGCAGCAGGTTCATGGCCTCGGTGGAGCGGTGCACTTCTTCGGCCAGGCGTTCGATCTGGCTGATCGCCTCGCCGACCACGCGGTCACCGGCACGCGCTTCGTCATCGGCGCCGGTCGCGGCATGGGAAGCCTGCTCGGCGTTGCGCGCCACTTCCTGAACGGTGGCGGCCATTTCGTGCATGGCGGTGGCGACCTGGTCGGTCTCGACCTTCTGGCTGTTGGCACCGGCGCTGGTCTGCTCGGTCACCGCCGACAACTCTTCGGCGGCGCTGGCAATCTGAGTGACGCCGTCACGGATGCCGCTGATCAGTTCGCGCAGGGTCGTCCCCATGCGCGCAATGCCTTGTTGCAGCACGCCGATTTCATCGCGACGGGTAACGCGCAGGTCGTGGGTCAGGTCGCCACTGGCAATGCGTTCCACGGCTTGCAGGGTATCGCGCAGCGGGCGGGTGATCTCGCGAGTGATGACCACTGCAGCAATGACGCCAGCCAGCAGCGCCAGCAGCGTGGCGATGGTCTGCAGGCTGCGGGCCTGGGTGCTTTCTGCGTCGCGACGCTCCAGCTGGATGTTGTACAGCGCGTCGCTGCGCTTGACGATATCGGCGCCTTGCACGGTCATCTCGGCGCGGGCAACGGTGATGTCGGCAACCGCATCGCGGAACTGGCGCACGGCATCGCGGTAGGCCTGCACCGATTGCTCGAACTGCTGGACACGGGCGGCTTCAGCTGGCAACTGGCGCTTGAGGTTGTCGATATCGGCCAGGGCGCCTTCCAGCTGGCGCAGGGCGGTCTGCTCGTTGGCGGCACTGTTGTCGGCAATGTAACCGCGCACGTCGATACGCACCTGCAGCAGTTGCTGGCGCGCCTTGCTGATCAGTTGGTACTGGGCCAGGCGCACACTGTCTGGCTCGGGGCGGGACATGACGTCCTGGCTGAGGACTTCCATGGCCTCATCGGCCCTTGCCGCCGACACGTTCATTGCATCACGGGCGGCCAGCGAACTTTTGTAGCCGGCGCGCATCTTGTTCAGCGATACCTTGTACTCGCTGATGGTCTGCCCCAGCTCCTTGAGCAGCACGACGTTGGCCGGGCTGGTGAAGGTGGTGACCAGGTATTGCTGCTGCTTGCTGAAGGCGTCGAGCTTGGCCTGGGTGTTGGCAGCGGCGGCGTCATCGCCATTGGCGATCATGTACTGCAGACGCGCGATGCGCAGGTCGGTCAGATCCTTGTTGAGCTGACCGATGTCACCCATCCAGTTGCTGCGGTCAATCAGACTGCCCAGGCTGGTCCAGCCGGTCAGGGCCAGCAGGCCGGTTAGAACCAGCACCAGGCCGAAGCCCAGGCCGAGTTTGAGGTTGACGCTGATGTTGGCAAACCAGCTGTTCATGCACGCTCTCCAGAAAATTCATTCGCTCACTTGATCATCAATCGCAGGGCGTTGTTGTTCTGGGGCCCGCTGATTCGTGCAGGTGTTATCGGCACGGCACAGCGAAAGCTGAATCGCTTTTTCAGCTGATTTGCAATATCGAGAAAACGTTTGCCTTTTGGAGATCGCTGAGGGCCGCAAAGCGGCCCCCCAGGCTCTCAAAGGCTACGCGCGCTGAAAGTATCGCAGCTGTTCACATTCCCTTGGGCAAACCCGGCCTTGAACCAGCGCACCCGCTGCGCCGAGGTGCCATGGGTGAAGGAGTCGGGCACCACGCGCCCCTGACCTTGCTGTTGCAGCCGGTCATCACCAATGGCATTGGCGGCATTCAGCGCCTCTTCAACATCACCCGGCTCCAGCCAGTTCAGCCGCTTCTGCGCCTGATACGCCCAAACGCCGGCCAGGCAGTCGGCCTGCAGTTCCTGGCGCACCAGCAGGCCATTGTCGCCTTCCAGGCGCTGGCCACTGCGCCGCGCGGCATCGACCTTGGCCGACACCCCGAGCAGGGTCTGCACGTGGTGGCCGATCTCGTGGGCGATCACGTAGGCCTGGGCGAAGTCGCCGGCCGCCGCGAAGCGGGTTTCCATTTCACGGAAGAACGACATGTCCAGGTAGACCCGCTGATCCGCCGGGCAGTAGAACGGCCCGACTGCCGCAGACGCAAAACCGCAGGCCGAATTGACCTGGCCGCTGAACAACACCAGCTTGGGATCACGGTACTGCTTGCCCGCTTGGGCGAACAGGGCCTTCCAGGTGTCTTCCGTATCGCCCAGGATCGAGGCGACGAACTGCGCCTGTTCGTCATTGGCCGGCGGTGCCTTGCCGCCAGCGCCACTGGGGGCTGCCTGCTGTTGCTGTTGTTCCATCTGCCCGGCGAGCTGGCCAAGAATCTGCAGCGGGTCCTGGCCGGTCAGCCAGCCGATGCCGACAATCAGCAGCACAGCGCCAAGCCCCAGCCCCTTGCCGCCGCCAAAGCGCATGCCGCCGCCGCCACCTTCGCCGCGAGCATCGACCACGTTGTCGCTGCGCCGGCCTTTTCGCCATTCCATGAAGAGCTCTCCAGAGCGTGAAACATGGGGATAAAGATTAGATCACCACAGCCAAAGCCACTAATACATAACCGTTTGGTTATGTAATTGGCGGGTGATTTCATTATCCATCCCTCGCTACCTGCCTGAAACTGCAAGTCCGCCTGCCGTGTACAGGCGTTTTCATAATTCCAAGAGAGGAATCCGGCATGCCTGCCCAGGACAACAGCCGCTTCGTGATCCGTGATCGCAACTGGCACCCCAAGGCCCTGACGCCCGACTACAAGACTTCCGTTGCCCGCTCGCCGCGCCAGGCACTGGTCAGCATCCCACAGTCGATCAGCGAAACCACCGGCCCGGACTTTTCCCACCTGGGCTTCGGTGCCCACGACCATGACCTGCTGCTGAACTTCAACAACGGTGGCTTGCCGATCGGCGAGCGCATCATCGTTGCCGGCCGCGTCGTCGACCAGTACGGCAAGCCTGTGCCGAACACCCTGGTGGAGATGTGGCAAGCCAACGCCGGTGGCCGCTATCGCCACAAGAACGACCGTTACCTGGCGCCGCTGGACCCGAATTTCGGTGGCGTCGGCCGTTGCCTGACCGACCGCGACGGCTACTACAGCTTCCGCACCATCAAGCCGGGCCCGTACCCTTGGCGCAACGGGCCGAATGACTGGCGCCCGGCGCACATCCATTTCGGCATCAGCGGCCCGTCGATCGCCACCAAGCTGATCACCCAGCTGTATTTCGAAGGTGATCCGCTGATCCCGATGTGCCCGATCGTCAAGTCGATCGCCAACCCTGAAGCCGTCCAGCAGTTGATCGCCAAGCTCGACATGAGCAACGCCAACCCGATGGACTGCCTGGCGTACCGCTTCGATATCGTGCTGCGTGGCCAGCGCAAGACCCACTTCGAAAACTGCTGAGGATCCCGCCATGCCAATCGAACTGCTGCCGGAAACCCCATCGCAGACTGCCGGCCCCTACGTGCACATCGGCCTGGCCCTGGAAGCGGCCGGCAACCCGACCCGCGACCAGGAAATCTGGAACCGCCTGGCCAAGCCGGACGCTCCGGGCGAGCACATCGTGCTGATCGGCCATGTGTATGACGGCAACGGCCACCTGGTGCGTGATTCGTTCCTGGAACTGTGGCAGGCCGACGCCAACGGTCAGTATCAGGATGCCTATAACCTGGAAAACGTCTTCAACAGCTTCGGCCGCACCGCCACCACCTTCGATGCCGGTGAGTGGACCGTGCATACGGTCAAGCCGGGTGTGGTGAACAATGCTGCAGGCGTGCCAATGGCGCCGCATATCAACATCAGCCTGTTCGCCCGGGGGATCAACATCCATCTGCACACGCGGCTGTACTTCGACGACGAGGCCGAGGCCAATGCCAAATGCCCGGTGCTCAACCTGATCGAGCAGCCGCAACGTCGTGAGACCTTGATTGCCAAGCGTTGCGAGGTGGACGGGAAAACGGCGTATCGCTTCGATATCCGCATTCAGGGAGAAGGGGAGACGGTGTTCTTCGACTTCTGAGTCAAAGTTCGGGGCCGCTGTGCGGCCCTTCGCGGGCAAGCCCG
>NZ_BCBG01000054.1:0-29922 GCF_001320485.1 Pseudomonas sp. NBRC 111130 | reverse complement strand
GACTGGGAGCGGGCTTGCCCGCGAAGAGGCCCGTAAGCCTTGCACAGGATCAGGACCTTGGCTCGCGGGTGCCAAGCACATCGCGGATGTTGTCCACCACATTGCTGTCCTTGATCACGTCGCTCAGCCAGCCTTCCAGCGGCATGTTGCCCCACTTGATGGCGCGTTCTATCAGGTAGGGCACCGGGCTTTGCGGCTCGCTCTGCTTGAAGAACTGGGCAATGCCCGCGAGCATGGTGAAGGCCTCGTCGCGGGTCAGGGGCGTGGTGCGCATGGGCGCAGGCGCGGTGGCCTGGACGGGCGTGTTCATCGGTTCACCTGCTTCGCTGGAGGGGGCAACGGTGGCGACGGGTTCTGCGGCCGGGGTGACAACCGGGTGCAGTTCGACGCCGCGGTCCTTGAGCAGTTTTTCCGCCAGCTGGCTGGCACGCGACAGCATGTCGGCTAGGCTGGCGAAGCTTGGGGCTTCGTGGCCGAACAGGCGGTCGGTGCTGGCCTGCAGGCGGTTGCAGGCCTGCAGGCTGGCGGCAATCTGCAAGGCCTTGGCGCGCAAGTGCTCGGTATCGCTGAGGGCGACCGAGCGCTGGAAGATCTCGGCGTTGATCTTGCCTTCGTTCAGCGCGGTCTGCATCGCCTTGGGGTTCTGCAAGGCGAGGTTTTCTACATGGCGTGATTCGTCATAGCGCAGCACGCCAAAATTCTGCCCCTGGGTAATGGGCAAGCCACCGGCAATGTCGGTGAGCGTGGTCTTGAGCCAGGAAAGTCGCGCGGCGCGCTCCTCCAGGCCGTCTTCGAGCGACGGATAGACGCTGTCCCAAAACGTGTCGAGGATGCGTTCTGTCAGCTCCAGGCCGAAACTGATGCCTTCGAAATGCTCGCGTTGGGCCAGGCCTTCACAGAGCCAGGCGACCAGCATCAGGTCCTTGCTCTGTTGCGCCAGCCCCTGGGCCGAAAGGGCGATGACCTGTTCCCAGTCGGCGGTTTTCAGGTCGGTCTGCCAGTCGCCCTGGGTCAGGTAGTCAGGGTCTGCCCGGCGCGCCTCCTTGATCTGGTCGAACAAGGCGGAGAAGCTCAAGTCTTCGCCACTGCCACCGTCGATCGGTGCGGCCAGCTCGGCCAGCGAAAGGTCATTGAGGATTTCAGGCATAAAACACTCTGGTCAGGGGAGGGAAGCAGCGCGCCGGGCCAGCCGGCACGCTGCGGAACATGGGCCGCCTGCGCGGCCCATGGGCAAGCAAGTACTTAGGCGAACACTTTGTTCTTGGTGCGGTCCCAGCCACCGACAATGTTGCCGCCAGCCTGGCCGTCGGTGCGGTTCTGCTGGGTGTAGGTGGTCTTGATGCGGGCGAAGTTGAAGCTGATCTCTTCGACCGGCAGGTCGCTCACCGACTTGTCTTCACCGTTCTGGTTGCCACCGGCGACGAACTTGACCGACGACACCACGACTTCTTCCATGTCGATGGTCAGGTAGGTGACCTTGTCGCCACCGGCACGGTTGACGTTCAGCTTCAGCTTGGCGATGTGCTTGCCGGTGCAGCAGTGTTCGAACAGCTTGGCCGAAGCCTTGTCGACTGCCTTGCGGATCTTGAAGTCGCTCAGGGCAACACGCTCGGAGGACGCACCGCCCGAGGAGCTGGCGGTCGCCGAGGTGGCCTGGGTGGCGCCGTACTCGTAGCCCAGCACTTCGATCCAGTCCTTGTGCTTGTCGTCCAGTACTTCGCCTGGGATGCCGTCGATTTGGATATACGCGTCAAAAGCCATTGTGAAACTCTCCATTAACATCATTTGAAGGGTTGCTCATGCACCCCTTGGTTTTGACCTCGCCGAACACGTCGGCAGAGGTAGCTTGCCGCCCTCCGGGCCTCCTCCTGTGAGGCCCGGGTGGCCGGTTCTTGCGACGCGGCCTCAGTTGAGCCCGCGCACTTCGATTTCCACCCTTCGGTTGGGCTCCAGGCACTTGATCAGCTGCGCCCGTGGCTGTTGCATGTCGCAGTTGACCAGCGGCTTGCGGCTGCCTTCACCCTGGGCGACCACCAGCTCGGCGGGCACGCCCTTGCCGACCAGGTAGGTGCGGATGGTCTGTGCCCGTTGCCTGGACACCTGCAGGTTGCCCTGGCTGTCACCGAGCTGGTCGGCGTGGCCAGAAATGACGATCTTGCCGATGTTGGGGGTATTGAGCAGTTTGCTGGCGATGGCGCTCAGCTGGTTCTGGCCTTCGTTCTTCAGGCTCTGGAAGTCGGCGCGGCCAAAGGCGAACAGCGTGTCGGACTCCAGCGTGATGGTCTCGATCGATCGCAGCGACTGGGCGCGCAGGCTGTCGATGTAGTTGCGCGAACTGGACATCAGGAAGGCGTTGTCGAGGATGCGTGGCACGTCTGGCTCACGGATCTGGTCGCTGTAGAAGTCGATCTGGCGGCTGGCGTACAGGTAGTCCTGGTTGCCGCCCTCGCTGCCGGACGCCGCCATGCTCTTGCCAGTCTGGCGGGCAATGGCCGGGTACCAGTAGTCCGGCAGCCGTGCCTTGAGGAACGCCGGGTCGGCCTTCTCGCGCTGGGCTGGCGACAGCATCACGTAGGTGTCCAGGGTCGCCTTGCCGAAGTCGGCGATCGACTGGGCGCGGTTGTCATGCGGCAGCGCTTCGACCTGGACGCTGTCGACCCCGCTCACCGGCTGCAGCTCACGGGCGTTGCGCTGGTAGACCTTGAGCGTGGTCAGCAGGTACAGGGTGCGGGTGAGGTTGTCGGCCGTGGGCTTGAGCATCACGTTCTGCAGGGTGGCGAAGTAGCGTGTGCGCAGGATCGGCTCCACCTCATGGCCGTGGTACAGCCCCAGACGCATGCCCAGGGGCACGCCCTGTTCGTGGTGCTGCTGGTAGTAGTGCGCAGTCCAGAAACGCAGGCGGTCAAGGCTGCGCCAAGCGGTGTATTGGCCGCTGGCAGCCTTGTCTTCGGCCTTGGCCTGGGCCAGTTCGCCGGAGATGCTCGCCAAAGTGGCGCGGTTGTTCAGGTACGACCAGCCCCACAGGCTGCACAGCAGCAGGCCCGCCAGGCTGGCAGCGCCCACCCAGGCGGCCTTGCGCCGGCGTTCGCGATGGTTGCTGGTGTACAGCGCCACCAAGTGCTGGTCGGGGATGATCACCTTGCGGAACAGGCTGTTGATGAACAGCGGCGCGGGGTGGCTGCCGGTACCAGCGGCGTCGGCGTCATGTTCCAGGGCAAAACGTTCGGCCACCTGCTGGCCGTGGCTGCCCCAGCGGGCTTCGTCAGCCTCCAGCGCCGCGGTGAAATAGAAGCCGCGGAGCATTTCCGCATTCTGGTAAGGGTTGGCTCGCAGCAGGCTGTCGACGAACCGTTGCAGGCGCGGCTTGAGCGCAGCCAGCTCCAGTGGGAAGCGGTAGGCGGCGTCATTCTGCCGGGTCACCTGGATGTCCTGCTGCACCAGCTGCTGGCTTGCCACTTGCTGCCAGTAACCGGTCAGCTCGTCCATCGCCTTGCCGAAGCGCTGGCCCCAATCGGCCTGCTCGTAACCCTTGTGCGAGAAGGTCTTGCCCATCACTTCGCCGCGTGCGGCATCGTCCAGCTGGCGGTAGAACGGGGTGAAGCCAGGGATCAGGTCGCACTTGGTGAACACCAGGTAGATCGGCAGGCGCACTTCCAGCAGTGAGCAGCTTTCTTGAATGCGTTCGCGCAGGCGCTTTGCCACGCGCTCCTGGTCTTCGGCCGAACCGTGCAGGATGTCGGCGATGCTGACGCTGACGATCAGGCCATTGAGCGGGCGGCGCTGGCGATGTTGACGCAGCAGTTGCAGGAAGCCGCGCCACTTGCCGGCTTCTTCGGGGCTGTTCATGTAACGCCCTGCGGTGTCCAGCAGTACCGCTTCGGAGCTGAAGAACCAGTCGCAGTTTCGGGTGCCACCCAGGCCCGAAACCCGTGCACCTTCGCGCTCGGCATAGGGGAAGTTCAGGCCCGACTGCAGAATCATGGTGCTTTTGCCTGCGGCCGGCTGGCCGATTACCAGGTACCAGGGAAGGCTATACAGCGCATCCTTGGCGGCGGTGCCACGCGGCTTGTTGCTGTGCAGGCGCTCGATGCTCTGCAGCAGGCGCTGGCGCAGCAGGCTGATTTCCTCACGGTCGGCCGGGGTGGCATTGAGCACGGCCTGGTCGGCGTCGTCGCGCAGCAGGCCTTCGAGGTTGTGGTGCTGGCCGGCACCCCGGTACAGCAGCAGTACATAGCCCGCCGACAGCATCATGAAAACGCCGATACCCGCCAGCAGGCTGTGCAGCGAGGCGAAGCCCAGGGCGCGGCCGATGGCCCAGACCAGGAAGATCGCCAGGAAGAACCCGACCCCCAGCAGGTAGGGTTGGTAACGCAGGCAGTAGTACTTGATCTTGTTCATACGGGCGTCGCATCCAGCGCATCGACGAACTGGTCGATGACGTGTTCAAGAGGTCGGTCATAGTCGTGTTTGCGCGGTGCCGCTGCCAGCGGGCCAAGCATCGCCAGGTGCTGATGCGCGTCGGCGCAGCCGCTGAGCAGGCGATAAGCGCTGCTGGCGTGGCGCGACGGGAAGCAATACAGCCGCGGGTGCATGAAGTCGTCGGCCAGCAGGCTCACCGCAGGCACGCTCGGGTGGCCGCTCATGCGCGTCAGCCAGGTCAGCCAGAGATCGGCCGTGGGGTTTTTCAGGCCGCGCTCGGCCGGCAGCGGCAGTTCGAGGCCGCCGTCGAAGTCTGCATGCAGCGCGGTGCGGCTGGCCTGCAGCCGCGCCAGCGCCGTGGCGCCGTCGAAGTTTGGCCAGGAACCGTGCAAGGCGCGGGCGACATCGGCAAAGCTGAAGTCGTGCAGGAACTTGGCGTGCACCCGGCGGAACAGGTCGAGGTCCTGGGACTGCAGCGGGCGCAGGGCCTTGATCCGCTCGAACAGGCCGGCGCTGTCGGCACCTTGCACCGCCTGCTGCAGCAATGGCTTGATCTGCGCGCTGAACAGCTCACCCAGGGTGAACGGATTGAGCAGCGCCGTACCTTCCTCGCCCTTGAGCAGCTGGAAGATGAAGAACGGATAGCGCCGCTGGCTGGCGTCACGCGAGCTGAGCAGGCCACCGAGCAGCCAGTTGCCGTTGCGTGCACGGTAGTAGAAGAAGCACCTCGGCAATGCGTCGAACAACGCCTGCCAGTCTTCGCGGTGGCGCATGGCCGCCAGCGAGGACTGCAGCCAGGCGTCGAACTCGCAGACTTCCTCCGCCGCGCCATGCATGCTGACGAAGTCCGCGCTCGACGGGAGCTTGCCGAAGCAACCGATCATTGCGCGCCCCTGTCGTTAAGGGCGCTGAGGGCCTTGACGTCACCCAGGTCGGTCAGCTTGACCCCGCCGAAGTTGCGCACCAGCAGGCTCACGCGGCCGTTGGCGGTGTTCCAGCTGAAGCGCTGCTGGATACCGTCGAGGTCTTCGACCCGGGCGCTTTCGTTCATGCGCAGCAGGCCCCAGCGCCCAGGGAAGTCGAACACGGTGACCCGTGCGCCGCTCAGGGTGACCACGTCCAGGCGCGCGCCCGGGGCATTGCTGGTGCCAGGCCAGGCAAAGCGGTTCCAGCTGCTGCGGCCGTTGCGGTAGTGCTGCTCCTGGCCATCGAGGGTGAACACGATGTCGGTAAAGCTGGCCGAAGGTTCGAGCATGATCTCGAAACCGTTGTCACGGTCTGACAGGCTGGCGATCACCTGGCCCACCGAGCTGGCCTTGTCGATGCTGTTGAGCATGCCCGGCCTGACCAGCGCCGGTGCCTTGCCATCGCCCACGCCCAGGCCTTCGCCACCGGCCAGGTTGCCGATTTCGTTGCGTTTGAAGGCCGGCAGCAGGCCGCTGTCGGGGTCGACAAAACGCTGCAGGTCTTTCACCGACGCCTCGTTGCGGCTACCGCCGGCAATCGGGTAGCGGTGCGCCATGACCTGTTCCCACGGCTTGGCGATCTGCTGCGCCCAGGCTTTGGCGATCTGCTGTCCCGCCGGGTCACGCAGCGTCGCCCAGGCGTACTGGATCGGCAGGCTGAACAGCCCCTGCAGCGAGCGCGACAGGCCGTCCTGGCTGGTATCGACGCTGCTCTCGACATAATTGCGCACGGTGGTCACTTCGCTTGGCTGGCCCTCGAGGGTTTCGCTGATCAGCTGCTTGCTGCTCTTGCCGACATCCTGCGAGCGCTGGATGTTGTTCATGCGGACCTTCAGCTTGCGCAGTGCGGCCAGGTAACGGTCCATGATGGTGCTGTCGGCACCCTCGGCGTTGTTCTCGGCGAACACCCGCGCCACGGGCTCGAAGCGCTTGGCCAGGCTGCCGTCATCGACCGCCGGCAGGGCGGGTGCGACGTTGACGGGGAGGGCGTCTTTGTTGTCGAGCAGGCCGGTGACCTTGCTCCAGAAACCGTCCTCGCGGGCGGCACCCGGAGTCGGGATGGCAGCCTTGACCGGCAGGTCCCACTGGGTGTTGTCATTGACCGCCGCCAGCAGGTTCTTGACTGGCGAGTTCTGCACGTCGCTGAGCAGGCCCAGCTGTTGGGTGGCCGAGGCCAGGTCGGCGAAGGGGCGCACGCCGACACTGCTGACCATCTTGTACCAGGCCTGGGTGTAGTCGCGCTTGTAGCGGGTCATGAACTCGCGAACGAAGTTGGCCTTCTGCACGATGGCGTCGCCACCTTCGCCATCCAGAACCCAGTCCGACTCGTTGCGCAGGTTGCCCGACACCAGCTTGATCAGCTCGGGCTTGACGAAGGTGTCCCAGCCTTGGCGAGTGTAGATCGCCGGTACGCCAGCGGAGCCGTACAGCAGTGCGCGGCCCGGTTGTGGCACCAGGTCGTTGAGGCTCAGCACTGGGAACTGGCGGCTCGATTCAAGCTGCAGGCGCAGGTATTCGCGATCGACCAGCGAGCTGGAGATCATGAACGACTTGAGGTTTTCCCGGGTTTCGTTGATCAGCTGTTCGTTACGTGGCAACGACGGTGCCTCGCCCTGTTCCAGCAGCTGCACATACAGCGGGGCGTTCTCCTCGATCACACCGGCATCGGCCGGGGTACCTTCACCGGCAGCGGTGGCCCAGGCCTGGGGCAGGTTGGCAGCGACGAACGCCGGATCCGGGTGAGCCTGGGGCTCGGTCAGCAGCAGGTACAGCTTGAGGGTGTTGTAGGCATCGATGATCGACGCCACTTGCTGCTCGTCAAGGCGTCCGAGCATCTCCTCGGACAGCGACAGGCCGCCAGTGGTGGCCGACACTTGCGCAGCATCGCTAGCGGTGGCCAGGTTGACCTTGGCGGCGTAGGCGCCGACGCGGGTATTGCCCAGCGCAGCCTGTGCCCTGGCGGCGACAGCCGGTGCCAATGGCTTGCCATTGCGCTTCTTCGGCTGCGGCGCCGGGGTGAACTCCAGTGCCTGGTTGATGCCGCTGGCGAAGGTGTTGAAGGCGCGCATCTGCACTTGCAGGCTGCGGGCGATGGGTTCCAGGGCCTGGCTGCGCAGTTGCGTCAGGTAGGCGGTGCGGGCCACCTGGTGGATTGCCTCGCCGTGGTACAGGCCGGCGCCCAGTTGCAGCGGTACACCTTGCAGGCGATGGGCCTCGACGGTGGCCATCTGTTCGCGCAGCACTTCCAGGCCCTTGCCGGCGGCCAGCAACTGCTCACGGTCTGCTGCCTGCTCGATTTGCGCCAGTTGCCCGCGCAGGCTGTCCAGCCACTGACGGTTGTTGGCGAACGACAGCGCCTGCCAGCCGATGAACAGCACCCCGGTGACGGCGGCCAGGCCCAGCAGCAGCGGGCTGAAGGCAGCCTGGCGGCCCATGCGCGACTGGAACAGGGTCAAGTCACGGTCGGGGAAGATTACCCGGCGGAAGGTGTCGGTGATGAAGTAGCTGCGGTTGCCCACGGCCTTGCCAACGGTTGCAGCGCCTTCGTCATACGCAGCCTTGAGGGCGAACTCGTCGGCGACGGCATCTTCATAGACCCGCCCCAGCTGCTGGTCGGTCTGCAACGCACTGGTGAAATACAGGCCGCGCAGCAGCAGCGGGGCGCCGCCATGCTGGCCACGGGTGAAGTGTTCGAGGAACTGTTCGAGCACACCGCTGAGGGCGGCGAAGTACTGCGGGAAGTTCAGCAGGGTGCTGTCGGCCTCGGCACCGAGGGCGATCATCTGTGCGTCGACGTGCTGACGAATGTGACCCTGCAGGTTCTTCAGGCGCGCTTGCAGCACGGCGTGCAGGCCGTTGTTGCGAATTTCGGACAGGCCGAAAGTCATGCCCAGCGGCTGCTGGCGTTGGTGCAGGTCAAGGCCGTCGAACGCCTGGTTGAAGCCCGGCAACTGGTCGGTCTTGGTCAGCATGAGGTAGACCGGCGGGTTGGCGCCCAGGCACTCTGCGTATTCTTCCACCCGCGCTACCAACTGGGCAGCCAGGGCATTGCGTTCATCGCTGTTGGCGGCCAGCAGTTCGGGCAGGCTGACCACCAGCACCAGGCCGTTGATCGCGGCCTTGCCCCGCTGCTTGCGCAACATGCGCAGGAACGCCGAAAACTCGCTCGCCGACTGGTCGTCGCGCAGGTAGCGGCCGGCGGTGTCGATCATCACGGCGTCAGGGCTGAAGTACCAGTCACAGTGCTGGGTGCCGCTTTCGCTGTCGTTGGCCGTGGCGATGCTCGCCGACAGCCCCGAATGGGTCAGCAGCGAGGTCTTGCCAGCGGCCGACATGCCGACCACCAGATACCACGGCAGGTCGGACAGCGCCGCCTTGCCACCGCCACCGGCCGAGCGGTCGGTGCGCAGCATGGCGATGGCGTGCTTGAGGCGCTCGCGCAGCACCTGCTGGTCGCGAAACTCGCCCGCAGCGTTCAACGAACGGTCCACCTCGATCTGCAGCAGGTTTTCCAGGTTATGCTCGGCGCGGATGCGCTGGTACTGGCGCAGCACGATCACCAACAGGAAACAGGCGCTGATGATCGCCAGCGCTTCGGGCACGTGATGGCGCAGCCAGGGCACCAGCGGTGCAACCAGCCAGCAGATCAACAGGCTCACCAGCCACAGCAGTGGCAGGAGAATCCAGAAACTCTTCAACAGACGCAGTAATGTTTTCATGTCTTCCTGACTCGGCTACCTGAAATGCGCTCAGGCACTGAACAGCTGGCGGATTTGTTCGGAAAGGGCGGCGACGTCCTTGTCCAGCAACCAGTCGAGCGTCAGGTACACCGCAACGCAGACCAGCGCGATCAGCGCCAGGTATACCCACAGCGGCACCTCATGGCGCAGCATCTGCGACACCTGGTCGGGCAGCGCCCAGTCCGGCGACAGGGCCTTGGGTGCCTTGCGGTAGCGGGCGATGTCCTGGCCAAGGGTGTTGGCCAGGTAGCGCAGCTGGTCCTTCTGGCCGATGCTGAACTTGCCTTCGAAACCCAGCGCCAGGCACAGGTGGTACACCTCGAGCACGTCGATGTTCTGCTTGACGTCAGCGCGTAGGGTGTCGATCTTTTCAAAGAAACCTTCACCCGCCAGGTGCACGCCGAAGTAGCGGAACTGCAGTGGCTGCAGCTCGAAATGCCGGCGCAGCTCGTTGTCACCCGAGCGCAGCACGCTTTCGTCGAGGAAGGCGCACAGCGCGTATTGGGTGTCCTTGACCTGTTCGACGCTGTAGTTGGCGGCGCGGGCTTCACGTTCGAGGTTGGCGAAGAAGCGCTCGACGCTGCCTTCGAAGGCTTGTACCGAGGTGACCTGACGGCCACGGCGCACGATCAGCGCCATGCTGATGAAGTCCTGGACCAGGTCCTTGAGCGTCGGTTTGTCGTTGGCGGCCGCGACGGCGCCCTGCTGCAGTACGGCTTCGGTCATTTGAGCACCGCCATCAGTTCAAGCTTGAGGTTGGTAAAGGCACTGGGCGCATAGAAGCAGATGGTCTGGGCATTCATCATTCGCTCATACACATGGCCGTGGGGCTCGATGGCGAAGTACTGATTGTCCAGGCGCACCGGGATCGCGTTCGGCAGCCGTGCGGCGTGGTTGAGGGTGACGCCGGGCATGGCGCTGTTGACCACCACTTCGATGTCTTCCGGCGAGCCGATCTTGAATGCCCGTGGCACCAGTTCGAGCAGGCTGGCACCGGGCATGTCGGCGTGCACCGAGACATAGAAGTCGGCTTCGACCAGACGCGGGTCGCGCAGCTGGCCTTGCCAGTACGACGGTTTGGTCTGGGTGAGGTTGATGACGATGCACTGGTTGGGCACGACGTTGTCGAGCATCACCCGGATCATCTCGTCGAGCTTGACCAGCGATGCCGCCGGGTCGTGGTGGTCGTATTCGGGGATATCGCTGAGCTGGGTGTCCAGGGTAAAGGTCAGCAGGCCGCCGGCCAGGTCGGCGAGGAACAGGTACAGGCGCTCCGGGTGCAGGCGCGGGTGGGCCAGCAGGTGGGCCAACTGCGGGTGGGCGCGGTTGACCGTGTTCAGCAGCCAGAACAGGGTGACGTCGCTGGAGCCGAACTCGGCGATCTGGTCGGCACGTTCGCGGCGCCGGCCGGACAACGCCTTGCTCTTGGCCTGCAGCGCGCCCAGCAAACGCTTGCCGATGCCGGCCAGGGTCTCGTGGTTGCCCAGGTGCAGGGTCGGGTGCACGAAGTGCGGGTCGAGGTTGAAGCCGCCCATGCTGTTGCGCGTGAGCTTGGCCAGCGGGCAGTGGCTGTAGCCGTCAAGGCTGTCACCGTCGACCAGCAGCACCACGTTCAGGCGCAGGCTGGTGATTTCGTTTTCCAGCTCGCCTTCGTTGAGGTCGGGCAGGGTGGCGAACTGCTTGCGAAACCGCCGGGCGGCCTTGTGCTCCTCGCCGTCCTCGAGGTAGTTGAGGCCGAACGGCTCGGGCAGCTTGAGCGCGGCATAGACTTTCAGCTCGTTGGCCTTTAGCAGGTCCTTGAGGTCGCGTGCCGCCGGCAGCGGGTCGTGCTGCGGCGCGTCGTACAGGCTGCCGTCGGGAAACACCAGCTTCAGGCGCTTGAGCTGCAGCGAACCGTTGGCCAAGGCATCCTCGTCCACCTGCAGCACCTGCACGCCCCAATGGAATGGGGTACCGCGCAGGGTCGCCTCGGCCAGCTGGTGCTGGTGGAACTCATCCTGGTACTGGAAGTGCTGGGGCAGCAGGAACATGCCTTCCGACCACATCACCCGGCTCTGCTTGCTCATTTGACGCTATCCACTAAAGAGTTGAGGGTTTTATCTGCGGCATTCTGTGCCGACTGGCCGGCAACGTCGGTGGCCTTGTCGAGCATCGCGTCCTGCACCTTGTCGGCAAGGGACGGTGTGGCCTGTTCGGCCTTCTGCGCGGCCGCCAGTTGCTCGGCGGTCGGTGGTTTGTTCAGCACGTCGACGCCACGCATGGCGCTGATTTCGGTTTTGTCCACCAGCACCCGCAGGCCATCGGAAGAGAACCAGATGCCATCCTTGCGCAGCGAGTTGGCGTCGAAGGCAACCTTCCAGCGTGCGTCCTGTTCGTCACGGAAGAACGCCGCCACACCCACGTAGCGTGCGCTCTTGGCCAATGGCCACTGGTCGATCTGGCCGATGCCCGGCAGCAGGGTGATCTCGCGGGCCTCCACCAGGGTGTTGCCGAGGGCCTTTTCCGGGGCGTCCCAGAGGGTCTCGGCATCGGCCGCAGCGAAACGTTCGAGGTCGGTCAGCTGGTACACGCGCATCACCACCGAAAGCGGTTTGCCCTCGGCATCGGGGTTGAGCTGGTTGCCGCCGTCGGAGGTCAGGATGACCTTCTCGCTGTCGGCCAGCATGTCGGCTGCCCAGCTGTCATCCATGCGCTTGCCGATGCGGTCGGTAACCCCACAGCCAGCCAGAGCCAGCAGCAGGGCGGCGGCGGTCAGGCGCTTGAGGGCGGTGTGCTTGTGTTGCATGACGGCTAAACCTCCTTGTACGGGTCAGGCCAGGCGATAGGCGAAATCGCCATCGCTGCCAAGCTCGATCACCAGGCGCTCGATCGGCGCGTCCTGGGCCATGCGCTCGAGCACGCGCTGGGCGAGCTCGGGCATCAGGGTCTGGGACAGGATGTTGTCGATGTTGCGTGCCCCGCTGTCGACCTCGGTGCAGCGCGCGGCAATGGCCTTGATCAGCGCCTCGTCGTAGCTCAGCTCGGCCTGGTGGTTGCGGGCGAAGCGCTTGGCGATGCGTGCCAGCTTGAGGGCAACGATGCGCTCGAGGATCTGATCCTGCACCGGGTAGAACGGTACGATGCTCAGGCGGCCGAGGAAGGCTGGCTTGAACACCTGGTTGAGCTCGTCGCGCAGGCCTTCGACGATGGCGGCCGGGGTCGGCAGTTCGCTGGCATTCAGGCAGGTCTGCATGATGCGCTCGGTGCCGGTGTTGGAGGTGAGGATGATCACCGTGTTGCGGAAGTTGATCTCGCGGCCTTCGCCATCGTCCAGCACGCCCTTGTCGAACACCTGGAAAAACAGCTCGAGCACGTCAGGGTGGGCCTTTTCCACCTCGTCGAGCAGCACCACGCTGTACGGTTTGCGGCGCACGGCTTCGGTCAGCACGCCGCCTTCGCCGTAGCCGACGTAGCCGGGTGGCGAGCCCTTGAGGCTCGACACGGTGTGCGCCTCCTGGTACTCGGACATGTTGATGGTGATCAGGTTGCGTTCGCCGCCATACAGGGTGTCGGCGAGGGCCAGCGCGGTTTCGGTCTTGCCGACGCCGCTGGGGCCGAGCAGCAGGAACACGCCGATCGGCTTGTTCGGGTCTTCCATGCGCGCACGGGAAATCTTGATGCGCTTGCCGATCTCGTGCAGGGCGTGGTCCTGGCCCAGCACGCGTTCGCCGAGCAGGGCCGGCAGGCGCTGTACGGTGTCGATCTCGTCACGCAGCATCTTGCCCAGCGGGATGCCGGTCCAGCCGCTGATGACCTGGGCGATGGCGCCGCTGTCGACCAGCGCGTGGACCAGTGGCTGGTCGCCTTGCACGCGGGCCAGCTCGGTGCGCAGGGCGTTGAGCTGCGCGGCATCGGCGTCATTGGCGGCGTCCAGCGCCTTGAGCTGTTCGACCAGCGCCAGCTCCTGCTGCCACTGCTCGTTAAGTCGTTGTTCCTGCTGCTGTTCGGCCTCTAGGGCTGCTTGCAGCTCGTCGAGGCGGCGGGCGTGGTCGTGGCCTTTGCCTGCCTCGTGGCCGAGCACGGCGATTTCGGCCTGCAGGTTGTCGATCTGCCGGCGGCAGTCTTCCAGGGCACCGGGCTGCGACGATTGCGCCAGGGCGATGCGCGCGCAGGCGGTGTCGAGCACGCTGACCGCCTTGTCAGGCAGCTGGCGGCCAGTGATGTAGCGGTTGGAAAGGCGCACCGCCTGCACCAGGGCCTCGTCCATCACCGCCACCTTGTGGTGCTCGCGCATCTTGCCGAGCAGGCCACGAAGCATGTGGATGGCCTTGTCTTCGTCAGGCTCTTCGACCTTGACCACCTGGAAGCGGCGGGCGAGGGCGGCGTCCTTCTCGAAGTACTTCTTGTACTCGGCCCAGGTGGTCGCGGCGATGGTGCGCAGCTCGCCACGGGCCAGGGCTGGCTTGAGCAGGTTGGCGGCATCGTTCTGCCCGGCCTGGCCGCCGGAACCGATCAGGGTGTGGGCTTCGTCGATGAACAGGATGATCGGGTGCAGGCTGCGCTTGACCTCTTCGATCACGGCCTTGAGGCGGTTCTCGAACTCGCCCTTGACCCCGGCACCCGCTTGCAGCAAGCCCAGGTCGAGGGTGTGCAGGGCGACGTCCTTGAGTACCGCCGGCACCTCACCCTGGGCAATGCGCAGGGCCAGGCCTTCGACCACGGCGGTTTTGCCGACGCCGGCTTCACCGGTGAGGATCGGGTTGTTCTGCCGGCGACGAGTGAGGATGTCGACCATCTGCCGCACTTCGAACTCGCGGCCCAGCACCGGGTCGATGCGGCCTTCGCGGGCGCTCTGGGTGAGGTTGACGGTGTACTGGTCCAGCGCCGGGGTCTTGCCGCCGGCCTTGGCATTGGCGGTGGCCGGTGCGGCCGGGCTGCCCAGGGCGCTAGCCTGCTTCGACTCGGCGCTGCCTTCGACCAGGGCGGCGAGGTTCAGGCGCAGGTCGTCGGCGTTGATCTTCTCCAGCTCCGGCGCCGAAGCGACCACCACGCGGCGCAGCTCGGCATCGTCGAGCAGGGCTTGCAGCAGGTGGCCGCTGCGCACCTGGCCAACGCCGTATTCGATCGAGGCCAGCAGCCAGGCCTGCTCGATCATGCGGGTGATGTGCGGCGACAGCGCCGGGGTGCGGGTGTTGCCTTTCTTGAACGTGCCCAGGGCGGTGACCAGCTGCGCCTGCAGGCGCTCGGCGACCACGTCGTAGTGACGCAGGATGGGCGCCAGGTCGCTGTCGCCGCTGTCGAGCAGCTGCAGCAGCAGGTGCTCGATCTCGACGTCGTAGTGGTGCTCCGACAGGCACAGGGCCGCCGCGCTTTCAGTGGCCGTGCGGCTGGTTTCGTTGAGCTTGGCGAACAGAGACTTCAGGTTCACAAGGCGACCCCATCGTAAGGAATGTGGAAAACGGCGCAACGCGAAGGCTCCGCGTCACGGCCAGGGCGTTTCAGCCAGCCCAGCCAGCCCAGCGCGACGTTGCCGCTGCGGCCCAGCCGGGCGCAAGGTACGGCCTCGCGCTTGAGGCGCGGGGCGATTTCGAAGTCCAGCTCGGCGCCTATATAGAAGCGCACCAGCTCGACCAGCTTGCGGTAGCACTCGCTGCCCGGCTGGAAACGCTGGTAATCGGCCAGGCTCAGCGGGCCCAGTTCGATGCGGATGCACGACTGGTAATCCCAGACCCGATTGCCGGCGACGGCGCTGTGGCCCAGTTGTGCGTTCTTGCGCCCCAGCTGGGTGCATTGCTCGGGCTCCAGGTTGAGCCAGCGCCCGGCGAACTGCCTCACCTTGACCGGCAGCGAGAAATAAAAGCCGAGCATCACTTCGAGGTTGAGCGCGTTGCGCGGCTTCTGGCTGAGCAACCCGGCGAAATAGCTGAACAGTTCACGGCGCAGCGCCGAGGGCTGTTCTTCGAACTTGAGCTTTTGCGCACGCGGGCCCAGGCCGACCAGGTTGAGCAGGTAGCCATCGAAGCCCGAGGTGCCATTGCGCTCGTGCTCGATATGGAACTTGTACTTCTGCCACGCCTCGTAGAACAGCGTGGTCATGCGGTGCGAGAAGATGTCGAGAAACGCATGGGCGGCATCGTCGCGGTACTGCACGTGGCGTTCGAGCAACAGCTCGGTATACGGGCGCGGCAGCACGCCCGAAGGCCCGACCAGGCCCATGAAGGTGACCTGCACCTCCGACAGCGGCAGGCCCGCCGTGGACACCTTGCCTTCGCGCTCGAAATGCAGGTCGCTGACCTCGCTGGCCGGGAACGCCAGCGACAGCTGCGTGCGAAAACGCAGCGGGTCTTCGTGCGGCCGGGTAGCCAAATCCATGCGCCCGGTACGGCTGTAGTGCAGGCGGAGCAGGCGCACCAATTGAAAGAATTCGAATCGGTGCGGCTCGGCTCGGGCCTGATCGATCAGACCAGGGGCTGATCGCCAGTGCGTGCTGGCCATTGGACGATTCTCTTTTCTCGTTGTTGGGAGCGCAGGCTCAGCCGGGTGAAGCTGTTCATCGAGCAGTACTGCCCGAAGAAGTGGTCAAGCACCATGCCGAACAGGAACACGCCGCTGCCGGTGAACTGGCTTTCGTCGAGGGTCAAGGTGATACCTACCCCTCGGACGAAGTTAGGCCGCGGGTGGCCGATCCGGGCGACCACAGGCTCGCTGCTGATGGCCTTGATGCCGTTGATCTGCTTGCGAATGGCCGAGACGTTGCGGTAGTTGTACAGCGACAGCAGTTCGAGCAGCACTTCGCGACCCTGGCTGACCAGCGACAGGTGGTTCAGCGACAGGTGCGCGATCAGCCGCCAGATCAGGCCCTTGCCCAGTGGCACACGCACGGTGGCGGTGGGCTTGCGCAGGCAGCGGATGTCTTTGATCACCGAGTTGGCCGGGATGATGAAATCGCCACGCTCGCCACCGAACGGCAGCATCATCGGCACATCGCGGTTGCTGCAGGTCAGGGCGATGCTCAGGGTGTCAGTGCTGGCGTCGATCAGGTCCAGGTTGCGGTCGACCACACGGATGCTCATGGCCGTGGCGTCGCCCTGGTTGCGCCGGCGGGCAATCCAGAAACTGGTGTGCGGGTCTTGCTCGCCACGCGGCTCGAAGAAGGGCTGGCAGGTGGCGACCTGGTCGATGCCACCGAGCTTGCGCACCCGCCTGACACGGTCGATCGACACCACTTCGGCGGCATTGTGCAGCCGGGTATCGGGGGTGACCGGGTATTCGTGCTGGGTGTGGGTCAGCTTGATCGGCTCGGCCTGCTGACGGAACAGGTTGATGATTGGCGTGCAGTTGAGCTTGAAGTTGTTGCGCCCGATGTTCTGGGCCAGCCGCGCCAGGCGCTCGCTGAGGTCGTAGTCGGAGAAATAAAAGTTGATCTCGACCTGCTCGATCGCCTTGCCCTGCAGGATGCGGGCAAAGCCACTGAGGTCGAAGAACATGAATTTGTCAGGGAAGGTGAAGTACTCGTGCAGCAGGCGATAGCCCAGGAACGAGCGCTCGGAGTAGTCCACCAGGCCTTCGTCGCGGGCATAACCCACGGCCTGCAGGGCGGTGGGCGGCAGTGCGACTTCGCGGCTGCGCCCTTGGTCCTGGAAGCTCAACGTGGCTTTGGCCAGGTTGTTGAACAACAGCTCGTACAGTTGCAGCATCAGCGTCGCTTCACCGTCGAGGAAGAACCGCAGGCGGTCAACTTCCATCTGGCCGAACAGCACATCGCTGGTGGCTTGCAGACGGATGCGCAGGCGCGCTACCAGGTCGGCGCTATGGCCGTTGAATGCGGAACGTTCCATCTCTGCGAACGATGCCTGCTGCACGCTTATCGGCCACAGCTCCACCGGGTAGCAGGTGCGGAACTTGCACACCACGCCTTCGACGGCATTGGCATGCATCTCGGTGTGGCGCGCCACGCGATAGGCCTCGGTGACCTTCTCGTGCTTGCCCAGGCTCAGCTCGGCGATAGACATCGACGGGGTAGGGCGCAGGTAGTGCGGGTACAGCACCTCGAGGAAGGATTCGACGATTTCCGGAAACTCGTCATCGAGCTTCTTGTGCACACGCGCAGACAGGAACGAGAACGCCTCGATCAGGCGCTCGGTGTGCGGGTCTTCGCAGTTGTCGCCCTCGATCAGCAGTCGCGAAGCAATCTTCGGGTACTGCGCGGCAAACTCCTGGCCGAGGAAGCGCAGGTGCGACAGTTCCTTTTCGTAGTAGGGCAGCAGTTCGTCGAGCATCAGTTGAGGTTCTGCACTTTGTATTCCTGGGTGTTGACCTGCAGCACGGCGTCGAACGACACCTGGCGGCTGATGTCCTGCAGACGCAGTACAGCGTCCACGCGGAAGGTCAACATGCGGTGGCCGTTTTCCTGGGCCAGCAGCTGCACCCGCACCCGCCGAAAACGCCGGTCGCCGGTGCTGATCGCTCGCTCCAGCTGTTGCTGGATGAGCCGGCGATCATGGGGGTCGAGCACGCTGCGGCTGATGAAATCGGGCATGCCGTATTCAAGGATCGAACCACTGAGCTGGCTGAAGCCGTCGAGCTCCTCGGCGACCAGGGACTGGCGGGTATTCACCAGCACCTCGAGGTCACGGACGATGCTCGCCTTGTATTCGGCCAGCGAACAGGTGCGCTGCGCGGCCGCTTCGGCCGACTGGTAAGGACGGTCGTCCAGCAGTCGGTCGAGCAGCGAGGGCAGCAGGCGGGCCTGGTTACTCATGTGTCATCCCTGTACACACCGGCCGGTCAGCCGCGGGCGCCTTGCGGCAGTTCGGCGACCAGGCGCAGCGAGGCGGTCAGTTCGTCGAGCTGGTAGTGCGGGCGCAGGTAGGTCACGGCCTTGTACACGCCGGGCTTGCCGGGCACTTCGAACACCTCGGCACGGGCTTCGCGCAGCGGGAACTGGGCCTTGGCTTCCTGGCTGGCGGTGTCGTCGAGCAGCACGTAGCTGGCCAGCCACTGGTTGAGGAAGCGTTCCACATCCATGCGCGAGGCGAAGCTGCCGATCTTGTCGCGCATGATCGCCTTCATGTAGTGGGCGATGCGCGAAGTGGCGAAGATGTACTGCAGCTGGGCCGACAGGCGTGCGTTGGCATTGGCGATGTCGGTGTTGTACTGCTTCTGCTTCTGCGCCGACTGGGTGCCGAAGAAGGCGGCGTAGTCGGTGCCTTTGCAATGCACCAGCGGAATGAAACCGAGGTCGGACAGCTCTTTCTCGCGGCGGTCGGTGATGGCGATCTCGGTCGGGCACTTGAGGGCGATTTCGCCGTCGTCGGTCTTGAAGGTGTGGGTCGGCAGGCCTTCGACCAGACCACCACCTTCCACGCCGCGGATGGCCACGCACCAGCCGTAGCGGGAGAAGGCATCGGTGACCCGGGTGCCAAGGGCGTAGGCGGCGTTCATCCACAGGTACTTGTTGTGGTCGCGGCCGTCGACGCTTTCGACGAAGTTGAATTCTTCCACCGGGCTGGTATCCGGGCCATACGGCAGGCGGCCAAGCACGTGGGGCAGGGTGAGGCCGACGTAGCGCGAATCTTCCGAGGCGCGGAACGACTTCCACTTGGCGTATTCGACGGTGTCGAAGATCTTCGCCAGGTCACGCGGGCCTGACATCTCGGTGAACGAGTCCCAACCGAACAGCTCTGGCGACGCCGCCGAAATGAACGGCGCGTGGGCTGCGGCGGCGACGTGCGAGATTTCTTCAAGCAGGTACATGTCTTCGGGGCTGCGCTTGAACTCGTAGTCGCCGATCAGCATGCCGAACGGGGCGCCACCGAAGGTGCCGTACTCTTCTTCGTAGACCTTCTTGAACAGCGCGCTCTGGTCGAATTCGCTGGCGGCCTTTAGGTCGCGCACCAGGTCTTTCTTCGAGGCGTTGAGCAGGTGGATCTTCAGCGTGGTGCTGGTTTCGGTCTGGTCGACCTGGTACTTCAGGCCGCGCCACGAGGCTTCCAGCTGCTGGAACTCACGGGCGTGCATGATCTCGTTCATCTGCTCGGAGAGCATCGAGTCGATTTCGGCAATGCGTGCGTCGAGCACGGCGATCAGGTCCTTGCTCGGGGTCATCTCGCCCTCGAGTACCTGGTTCACCAGTTCGCCGATCAGGTCGCGGGTGCGGTTGCGCTCGGTGTCGGAGCGGGCCACGCGGCTCTGTGAAATGATGCTGTCGAGCAGCGAAGGCTGCGGGGCGAAGTTTTCCACTTCGACCAGGTCGCCGGCCTGTTGCGGTGCGGTTTGCTTGTCGGTCATGTTCGGGCTCCTGCTCAGGCGCGATCGTCGCTGGACGGGTCTTTCACTTCGGCTTCACGGCCGAATTCCTGGCCCAGCGTCTTGAGCTTTTCGGTGTTCTGCAGTACGTCCATCAGCAGCTCTTCGAGCTTGTCGTTGCCGCCCATCTTGTTGCGCAGGTCGGCCAGTTTGTTGCGCACTTCCAGCAGCTTGCGCAGCGGTTCGACCTGCTTGACCACGTTCTGTGGCTCGAAGTCTTCCAGGCTGTTGAAGTTCAGCTCGACGCCCAGCTGGGTGCCGTTCTTGGCCAGGGTGTTGTCGACCCGGTAGGTCAGGCGCGGCTTGATGCCCTTGAGCACGCTGTTGAAGTTGTCGCGGTCGATGAAGACGAACTTGCGGTCCTTGAGCTTGGGCAGCGGCTCCAGCGGGTTGCCGGAAAAATCGCCCAGCACGCCGACGACAAAGGGCAGCTCCTTCTTCTCGATGGCATCACCGATGTCCACGTCGTAGGTGATATGGACCCGAGGCGCGCGAACGCGGTCGAGTTTGTGCTGGGTGCTTTCCTTCTTCGCCATCGTGTTCTCCAGTGCGAGCAGTTCGCTGCGAATCATTGCGCGGCCCGTGACCGGGCGCTGCGCGTTACAGTCCTTCGATCGTCAGCAGCAGGCGCTGACGGATGTCGTCGTTCATTTCCAGGATGTTGTCGCGCCCCACCAGCTCTTCGAAGCTGGTGTTGCCGGCAATTTGCGTGCTGCTACGGATGACCGAATCGTCGGGAAGTTCCGAGCGCACCGGCGAGCTGATCACGCAGAACGGCAGGTCGCCAAAGCCCTTCAGGCGCTCGAAGCTCAGCCCGTAGCGCAGGCCCTCGAACAGCCGGCCCAGGCCCGGCGACTTGCTCAGGCAGTAGAACAGCACCAGGTAGTGCACCACGAAGCGGTACAGCTCGGCGCTGCTGCGGTTGGGGTCTTTGATGACATTGCGAAACTGCGCCAGGTCGAACGCGTGGAAGCCCACCACCCAGCGCGTCGGGCTGGTGATGCGGATGACCTGGCCGCTCTGTTCGAGCACCTTGTCGTACTCCAGCGGGAACAGTTCGGGGGTGGTGCTGATCAGGTTCAGCGGCACTTCCAGCTCGCTGACCAGCTGGAACGGCGCGGCCGAGCCAATGCGCTCGTAGAGTTCGATCAACGACTGGAAATGGCCCTGGGTTTCGCGGCCGCTGCTGCGCTGGGCGCCTTGCAGGTATTCGCCAAACAGGGTTTGCGGACGGATCAGCGGTGCCACGGTGGCAAGGTAATCCGCCGCCTGCGCCTTCAGCGCATCGGAGATCGCCCGCGTCTGGCTACGCAGCTTGATCAGTGCTTCGACATCGAATGTCTGTGTCATCGGTACATCGTCCATGAGCCTGCTTGATCGTCCCTGAAACGCCAATGGCGAGGACCTGAAAATCGCGCCTCTCGGCTGCGGCAATTTGCGTACTGGCACATGAATATCGTGTTGCCAGTAATGCCGAGTAGGGCACCTCGCTGTGGTAGAAGTTCCTGCGAGGGGTGCGATTTTTTCCCTGTTTTGTGATGCCGCGCAATGATGGCGCCATGCCATCGGCTGTCGCTTTAGAGTGCGGTAAATGGGGCTTTGGCCCGTAAAGTCAGGGGGCTAAAGTGCTTACGGGGCGGGGAAAAATCGCGTAAAAAGTTTTTTTCAAAAAGTGAAGCGAGTCTCATTTTTTGCCGTTGAGCCGCTGGATTCGGCTAGCATCGCTTTGCGTTTGAATGATGGCAACGCGACGGAATAGGCCGCGCTAAAGCGGTTTCTCATGGGTTGCCACAACGGCTTGGCACCCGGCATGCGCCCCTTTTTCCCCGCTCTCGCAATCACCCGGGCAAGGCGTGTAATTCACTGGTGGCATGACCGACAGCGAGCCGTTTTCATGCAGGATGGCATCGCTGATCGTGCCATGCCGCCGGGCATTGCCAAAACACTCAAACGCACATGTTCAGGGTCGCTATGCAGACGTCCTTGGTAGCTCACGAGCATGTTGGCCCAGCTTGAGTAGCCACCC
Organism: Pseudomonas sp. NBRC 111130; assembly: GCF_001320485.1. Taxonomy (NCBI): domain Bacteria; kingdom Pseudomonadati; phylum Pseudomonadota; class Gammaproteobacteria; order Pseudomonadales; family Pseudomonadaceae; genus Pseudomonas; species Pseudomonas sp. NBRC 111130. The sequence goes on along the minus strand of NZ_BCBG01000054.1, from coordinate 8,485 downwards.
TCACGCAGCAGCAACGCTGCTGCTCGCGCCAATACCGCCGAGACGGCGAACAGACCCACGCGTGCGCAGATGAATAAGGTCGGAACAGCTCGAAGCCTGAGTGCTATTTGATCCAGTTTCGCTGCTAGCTGAGGTCACTGGGTCCGTCTTGAAAGGGAGAGCAAGGTTGCCTGTCCATCATCCCTGCGAAGGCTTCTCCCTCATGCGCGCCTTGAGCTTGCGCAGGGTAGGTGACTCGCCTCCCGTCAACTCAATGCGGAACTCGGCGAAAGCGTGCTCCAGATCGGCATACTGCTGCAGCCCTTCTTCGGTGAACAGGTAGCGCCCGGGGATGTCACGCCACTCCATTGGAGTGCGGATGCGCTCCTGATCTGCCGCCTTCAGTAGCGGTTCCAATGCGGCGCTCAGCTTCATCGCGGCAGGGTCTTGCGCCTTCATGCTGTCGATGATCAGGCGCAGCTTCAGAGACTTCTGTTTGAGGGTTTCGGTATTCATGTTCAGCCCTGGTTGGGCGGTTTCAAAGGCTGAGCGATCAGGTCAGTTCAGCGGCCATCGACCTGTACGCAAACGTCCTTGCCGTCGATAACCTTGCATGGCCAGTTGTCGTTGATGTAGTGATCCGGCTTGAAGCACACGCGCTCATCGTTGACCCAGAACAGCTGCCAGGCAGAGCCCGAAATCAGCAGCTTCGAGCAGGGTGAATAGCCTCTGCCAAGCAGCGCAAGCGTGGTCAAAATCATCACGGCAGGGACGACGTAGAGCAGCGTCTTCAGCGAAAGGCAGAACATCAGTGTCTGGAAGCGATGCAGTCGTGAGCCTGCCGGAGGGTCGAATTTTTTCCCTGTCCAGGCACATATCGCACAGCCCACCAGCAGAATTGCCACCCCCGGCGGTGCCATGAGCAGGCCGAACGCGAGGTAAGGCGTTTCCACGACAGGCGCGCCACGTAGCAGCCTGCCGTACAGTGGGAACAGGTATTTGATGTAGGCGTAGACCGAGAGGGCCGCGACCAACAGCATGGCGATGATCATGCCGATAGCCAGCAGCCTGATCTTGAGGGGCGAAAGCCCGACAGGAATTTGTGAAAAGCGTGTATTCATCCTGCTGCTCTTCTGGCACGTAGATGTATCGTTATGTGATCTAGTCTGGCTAACGTGACTTCAATCCATCGGGCAGCTGGCTGTTTATGAAATTCAAACACTTGCCAGAAGACGTTGTAAATAGGGGCGCACAGCCCATTTGACGCATGAGGGTGGCATAATGACATCTCTGTCGGGCGACATAACACCTAAGGAGGATTGATGGCAATATGATCTTATCGGGCCAATATTGATGGTTGACAGTGCTAAGCTTTTCAGTGTTTCCTGCGCCATTCGTGATCGGGCTGTGGCTTATTACTGTGATGTAGTTGGCATTTTCTGGTTCTTTAAGGGAACCTTGCTGCGCTGTGTTGGTCGCAGCGCCTAATTGCGTGAATTGACTACGCACGGCACGACAGCAGGACTATGAGTAGGAATCTAGTGAGCATGGAGCTTTATACGTCGTCAGGCGCCCCCTCTGCCTTAGTTTGTCTTCACTACGCACCTCTGCGATTGGGAGGGAGAGCGGTGTGAACCGAATTTATCCCTGTACTGCGGCTGATCCAATGGGCCTCGGCGGGCAAGATGGCCTGCTGGGGCAGGGGGACTTACCGTGGCCTAGCGTAGTCGCTGCCCGGACCTACGGTCGGCTCGATATTGGCGGGATCTATTCTGCCGATGATCTGAGTGCCGCAGAGTTCCTCATTGCAGAATTGAAATCGCCCGAAACTGAGTTGAGTGCGGACGAGGCCGAGGAGTATGCACTGCTCCTGCGCAGTTTGATAAGCAAGATTGAAGTATCAGCCAAAGTAACTAAAGATCAGGTTCTGGCTATCAAGAAAAAGGCCGAGTCGATTCCGACTGTCGGCCCATTATTGTTCGGCACTGCAAATTTACCCGGCACACTTGCCAATGTGGGCGGTTTGATTCATGCCGCCTCCAAGTCCACGAAGGTGGAAGATTTGCTGGACATGACCGATGCCACCAAAAAGCAACTGAAGAAGTGGGCTGCCTCCCGTGGCAAACCCAACAGTGTTTCTGCCTCCCGTGCAATGAAAGGGCGGCTGAAATTGGTGCGAGTAGGCGGAAATTTATACTTTGAGATTCCCGCTAACACGCGGGCTAGCATCTATAGGCTCCCTGGGCCAACGGGTGGCGGGCATGTTCACATCCCCGCATACAATACGGCCAAAGCTTTACGCGCCACGGCCCATGTGGATGGTGCGGCGTACGGTAGCCGAGGCGTCGGCTTGGCGCTGACCGGTAAGACAGCAGGCGGTTTATTGGCGTTCGGCCCCCAGGCTGCTTTGGACTGGAGCAGTTCGACCAGTGTCGAGGATTTCGCAAAGAAATCCGCCTACAGTCAGCCCACCAACGCCCTGGCGTTCGCTGCGGGTGTTGCGATCGGCACTGTGACGGCTCCGGCTGTTGTAGTGATTACTGTCTCAATACTTGCTGGTTTAGCGATTCAACTTGTCATGAGTGACGATGTGACAGGCTGGGGGACGGACCTTGGCGATTTCCTTACGGGTAAAAATTAGGCTTATGTTTACGACTGAACGGTTCTTCGCCAAGATTTGGGGTGCATGGTTTCTGATAGTGATGCTTTCAGTATTTATCAGTGGTGTTGGGCCCAAGTTGCTGTCAATTCCAGGGGCCGTCGCAGTGGTTTTGATGACTCTGTGGTGCATTCAGTGTGCCTATCGCACCGAGCATTTCGTGAATTATGCGAACCTTCGCTTGTTCTTCAACCTGTCGATAGCTCCGCTTTTCGCAACGACGGTAACGCTTGCCATCACCTACAAAAAAATGAAACTGGATGCGTTCACATCGGTTGCCCTGGGGCTTGCTCCAATCGTTTTGGCACTGCTGGCATACGGCTTGGTTTATCACTGGCGTAGCAAGAGCAGCGTATTGGAGCTGCAAGGGAATCGCGTCGGATCGAACGAACTGCCACAGAGGGTGCATTTGTGGCAGGCCGGCATATCCGCTGGTCTGAGCAGTTTGGCCTATCCTTTGATGAAAGTTAATGATGTCCCAATGACCGGTTTGATCTACGGCTTTGTTTTCATTTCCCTTTTTATGATCTTTTACAACCGGGACAAGATTTCAGCGCTGAGAGAACTGAAGGCGCGGGAAGTGCGTGAAAATCGTCGTTATACATTCATGGATATTGAAGATATTCAAGGCATGCGTGCCGCATCTTGGCTGGGCCGCTTGTTTGCAGCGAGGGCACGTTAATGCTCGTTTTCAAAGGGAGTAAGCTATGTTAACCGACGTCCTAGCCATGCTAGCCCCGCAGAACAGACGTTTGTTCAAGATCAACATCCTGGGGCAGAGCGCCAATGAAGAATTTTTACTTGAGAATTTCTCAGGCAGTGAAGCCTTGTCCAAGCTCTATGAGTTTGACCTGGCGCTACTAAGCCATCAGAGCGATGTAAAGCTCAAGTCCCTTATCGGTAGCCCAGCCACTGTTGAAATCGAACTGGCCGATGGCTCCTATCGCCATATTAACGGATACATCCATCGATTCAGCACTCAGGGTAGCGACGGCGGATATGTTCGGTATGCTGCTGTACTGGGGCCTTGGCTTTGGATGCTTACCTGCCGCTATGATACGCGGATCTTCCAAGAGAAGTCAGTACAGGATGTCGTCAGTGAGGTATTTGCCGGTTTCGGCTCGCTCGCCAAGTACGAATTTCGTTTGAGCAAGCCCCTTAAATCGCACAGTTACATCACTCAGTACCGCGAAAGTGACTTCAATTTCGTCCAGCGTTTGCTGGAGAGCGAAGGGCTGTTCTATTTCTTCGAGCACACAGCCGACTCGCACCTGATGATTATCACTGATGATTCCCGTACATTAGTGCCATTACCCGAACAACCGCAGATCCGCTTCCACTCGGCATCGGTAACTGAAACGGCTGACTCGATCACACAATGGCAGGCATCGCGTCAGTTGCAGTCAGGTAAAATCGCCGTCCGGACATTCGACTATCGCCAGCCCCGCAATTTTCTCCCCGTGACCATGCAAAGCCTGAACGAGCAGGGAGAGGTGGACAGGTTCGAGATCTATGATTTTCCTGGGCAATACACCCATGGCACTTACGAAGACGGTGAAGCAATGGTGCGCAACCGTATCGAAGCGCTCGAACTGATGGGCAAGACCTTCTACGGAGACAGCAATTGTAGGGCCATGAAGCCCGGCTACACGTTCGAACTGACCCAGCATTACGCGCACGATTCGGGCGATGCGGAAAACCGACAGTTCCTGTTGCTGAGTTTGGAGCACCGTGGCAGCAACAACTACATGACCGGTGATCAGGCAGGTTATTTGAACCGGTTCGTGTGCGTGCGGAAGAAGATCGCTTTCCGTCCACAATTAAGCACCCGCAAGCCGTTGATCAATGGCCCCCAGACCGCAATCGTGGTCGGCCCGCCCGGCGAGGAGATCTTCACCGATGAACTGGGGCGCGTGAAGTTACAGTTTCACTGGGACCGCCAAGGCCAGTTCAACGACCAGAGCTCCTGCTGGGTACGCGTCGCCCAGTCCGCCGCCAGCGGCGGCTTTGGCAGCATCCAGATCCCGCGTGTAGGCGACGAGGTTGTGGTGGTGTTCCTCGACGGCAACCCGGACCGCCCCCTGATCATGGGCAGCCTGTACAACAGCACCAATACCCCGCCGTGGTCGCTGCCGGCAAACAAGACCCAGAGCGGTTTCCTGACCCGCTCGATGAAGGGTGATGGCGGTACCGCCAACTTCTTCCGCTTCGAGGACAAGGCCGGCGCCGAGCAGATCATCATGCACGCCGAGCGCAACATGGATACCGAGATCGAGCTGGATGAGACCCATGATGTGGGGAACAACCGGACGATTACAGTCGGTGGGGCGCACACGGAAATCATCAAGAAAGATACGGTGGTGAACGTCAAGGAGGGGGCTTACACCTTGCAGGTGGACAACAAGTTCATCCAGGTGAGCGCCAAAGAGAGCATCCTGCTGCAAGTCGGCACCAGCAAAATAACCCTCAAACCGGATGGCATCACCATCGAAGCAGACAGCATCGACATTCTGGGCAAGAACACCTTTGTCAAAGGTGACCGGGTCGACATCAACGAGTAGGGCGTAGCGTGATGATCAGGGGAAACATCTACGACAGGCTCTCGCAGAGGCGAGAGGCCGCCGAGGCGCTTGCCCGGCAGCAGGCCGAGGAAGCGCGCATTGAGGCGCAAGCTACGGTAGAGGCTGCTCCACCGCCACAGCCACTGCTGATGGAGGCAGAGCATAACGCATTGCGTATTGCAGGCTTGAATATGCTCGTGCCTCAAGGTTTCGCTTTTCGTGATATCGACACCACGCTGGAGTTTGCCGGTTGCCATGTGCAATTCAGCGCCCGCCGCCGCCCTGCGCCTGATGGGCTTGAACTTGATAATGCGGTCGAGTTGTTTATCAAAAAACTGTGCGAGCGTCATGCAGAACTGATCCCGGTGCGTCAAGCCGAAGCCTTGTTGGCTGGCCACCCTGCGATCAGTCTCGACTACCAGTTCAATGCAGGCCATGAGCGCCGGCACGGTCGCGCCGTGTGCACGATCATCGCTTCTGCAGACGGCAACAAACGGCAGTGGCTGAACGTGTCTACGGTAATCAACCCGGACCAACCACAACTGGCCGATTGGCTGATCGCGTTCGACGCCATGCTGGCTGGAATGACCGCTCAGTAAGGCTCCAATCTTTTCACGTTTTCATGGAACATTCAGACAATGGACTATCAGCTGCAGGAAGGATCTATCACGTTGCCGGAAGGCTTCCAGGATCGAACAGTCAACATGTTTATCCTGGGGGACAGTATCCCAGCCCCGCTGAACATTACGCTGTCGCGTGACAACCTGATGCCCGGCGAGGACCTCAAGGCCTATATCGAGCGTCAGGTGAAGCTGATCGCATCCAAATTGCGCGGCTACACCATCCTCGGCAAGAAGCCAGCCAGCCTGTCTTCCAGTCAGCCCCAGGCAGGTATTCAGGTCGATGGCTACTACCTCAAGGATGGCAGGCCGGTCTATCAACGGCAGGCGGCTTTCGAGGTCGCGCCTGGGCGCATTCTGGTTTTCTCCACGACCAGTCAGGCCGACTTCGATGGCAAGCAGAACGACAGTTGGCTTGGGCTGTTGAACAGCTTCGAACCACGCCAACCAAGCTCCCCAGAAAACACCACGCAGGGTTGAACCTATGTTCGAGGCTGCGCGGCTGCACGACGAGATTGAACACACCAGTGCCCTGGCAGGTTTTCTTGCTGGGGCAGTGATTGGCCTGGCGATCGCTACGGCTGCTGCCTTCACCATCTGCACCGCCGGCCTCGGCGGCTTCTTGCTGGGGGCGGTGATCGGTATCGGTGCCGGCATGCTGCCAATGTTGGGCGAGAAGATAGGCTCGATGTTCAGTTCGCCCGCTGGACAGATAGAGCTGCCCGGTTGTTCGACAGACGTATTCATCAACAATCGCAATGCGGCCCACGCCACACTGAGTACCGCCAAATGTGACAAGCATCCGGCGCCGGTACTGGTTGCAGAAGGCTCCAGCAACGTATTCATCAATGGTCTTGCTGCGGCCCGCAAAGGTGACAAGCTGACGTGCGGCGCGAAGATATCGGGCGGTTCGAACAACGTCTACATCGGTGGCGGTACTCATCGGTACCTGCCCGTGGATGATGAAGTACCGGAATGGCTACGCGTCACCGTCGATGTGTTGATGATCGTTGCCTCGATGGGGCGATCGGTACTGGCGGTCGGCCGCCTGGGGCTTCAGGCCGGCCTCAAGGCCGCTGGCCCCTGTGCACTTCAGACCGGCGCTACCATTGCAGCCAGCTATCTCGCAGGGCGCTTCATCATCGGCCCAGCTGTAGGTCGGGCGATCGAGGGCTTTACCGGGAATCCGGTGGACATGACCACCGGCCGCAAACTGCTGGCCAATGAAACAGACTTCGTATTGCCTGGCCTGATGCCTATCGAGTGGTCGCGGTTTTATGCCAGCGACCTTACCGTCGACAGTGCACTGGGCCAGGGCTGGATCTTGCCTTGGGAACAAAGCCTGCGTCGAAGCGGCGGGTTCGTCTATCTAACCGACAACCAGGGGCGCAGCGTCCCATTCGTCGATCTGGAGCCAGGCGAAAGCATCTACAATCCCAACGAGCGCATCCATCTCGTGCGTACCGAGGGCGGCCACTATCTTCTGCAGACGCTCGACAACCTGTTCTTCTACTTTGGTGAAGTACCGGACGGCAATACCCGTGTGCCTTTGCAGCGCCTGGAAAATGCGCTGGGCCATTACCTGCACTTTACCTACAGCGCCGAAGGGCGGCTCACGGACATCACCGCGCCAGGGGCCGTGCGTGTCCACCTGCACTATGACAACCCGCTTGGGCGTTTGACGGACGTCAAGCGCGTGGTCGATGACACCGCTGTCGAAACGCTGGTGCGCTACCGCTATGACGATAACGGCCAGCTCGCTGAAGTGATCAACCGCAATGGCGACTCTGTTCGCCATTTCAGCTACGCCGAACACCTCATGGTCCGGCACAGCAATGCCTTAGGCCTGATCTGCGAGTACCGTTGGGAAACCCAGGGCGGCAAACCACGGGTGGCCGAGCACTGGACCAGCGACGGCGAGCATTATCACTTCCGTTACGACCCGGCCAAACGCACCAGTTGGGCAACCGACGTGCTGGGCCGCGAACTGGAGATCCAGTACAACGAAGACAAACGCGTCATCGCCAGCCGCGACTTCGGCGGTGAGCGCTACGGCATGGATTTCGACGCAACCGGAAATCTGATCGGCATCGATCTGCCCGATGGCAACCACCTGGCGCTCAAGTACGACGAGTTCTCCCGGCTGATCGAGGAAACCGACCCACTGGGCCGCAAGATCACCTACAAGTATCACCTCGCTACACCCCTGGTCACCGAAACCCGCTTCCCCGACGGTAGCGTCTGGCAGTCTCGTTACGACGACAAAGGTAACCTGATCACCGAGATCGACCCGCTGGGCCACAAAACCCAGTACTTCAACAGCGATGACGGCCTGCCGCACACGATCGTCGATGCCAATTTCAAATCCAAGTACCTGTGGTGGAACGCCTACGCCCAGGTCGAACGTTTCCAGGACTGCTCGGGCAAAAGCACCTACTACCGTTACGACGAGCGTCAGCACCTCATCGCAGTGACCGATGCACTGAACCAGACCACCACGCTGGAACGCAAACCGGACGGCGAAGTACTACGCATCGACCACCCGGACGGCACTGCGGAGACTTTTACCTACAACACCCTCGGCCAGGTGCTGACGCACACCGATGGCAAAGGCCAGACCACCCGCCTGCAACGTACGTCACGTGGCCTGCCGAGCAGCCGTCAAG
>NZ_BCBG01000053.1:0-34773 GCF_001320485.1 Pseudomonas sp. NBRC 111130 | reverse complement strand
CAAGGCCCGATCGTGAAAACTGGGTTGCCAGATGTGACGACGGTCAGCACCTGCTCGATAGAGCGCACAGCTGCTTCGCGATTTGAATGCACACATCAGATCACTGAGATCGACGTCAGCCAGTTCGATCAACCAGTGCAGGTGGTCTGGCATCAGCACCCATGCCAGAGATCTGCAGGCTTTATCCTCATCACATTTGCGTAATTGCCGGATCACTGTTCTGGCCAAGCGAAAATCACTGAACAGCGGGATACGATCTCGCGTGTTGGTGGTAATCAAATAAAGGTGTTGGGATGCTGACCAGCGGCCTCGCCGCAACAGATTGGAGCTAGGACTTTCCATGTCACTCTCCTTTGAACATTGCATTCAAAGGTAGACGCGGTGGAGCTGAGCCTTCAGAGAGGTTCATTACCGCGTGTGAACTCGGTGAGGGCTTCGCCCTCATTTCGCGACGCAAGGCCGCTCCCACAAAAAAGCCGTACAGCGGTTGCAGGAGCGGCCTTGGCGATCACGACGACAGGTAGGACGAGCGAGTCAGGCCCAGGCGCAGCGCATCGAGGAACTGGGTCCGCTCACGTGCGCTGATCTTGGCGCTGGCCACCTTGTCGCGGTAGTGAGTCATCAACTCCTCCGGCGACAGGTGCACGTAGCGCAGCATGTCTTCGATGGTGTCATGGGTCTCGATACCGGCGTGGTACACGCTGCCATCGGCATTCTGGTAGATGTTCACCGAGTCGGTGTCACCGAACAGGTTATGCATGTCGCCCAGGATTTCCTGGTAGGCGCCAACCAGGAACACACCCAGCAAGTAATCCTCGCCTTCCTTGACTGCGTGCACCGGCATGCTGGTCTCGATGCTCTGCTCGTCTACGTACTGGTTGATCTTGCCGTCGGAGTCGCAGGTCAGGTCCTGCAGTACCGCACGACGCATTGGCTCTTCGTCCAGGCGGTGCAGCGGGATGATCGGCAGTACCTGGCCGATGGCCCAGGTGTCCGGCAGGCTCTGGAACACCGAGAAATTGCAGATGTACTTGTCGGCCAGCTTGTCGTTCAGCTCGTCCAGCACCTGGCGGTGCGAGCGCTGGCGGGCCTTAAGCGAGTTGTGCAGGCGCCGGCACACGGCGAAGTAGCACTGCTCGGCCAGGGCCTTCTCGGCCAGGCTGATCTTGCCGTCGGCATACTGCGCCGCCACATCGCCCATGTAGTGGGTGGCGCGCCAGTAGGTTTCGGTGACCATTTCGATATCGGTCGGGCCAAGCAGGTCGACCAGCCATTGCACGGTCTCTGGCAGGGCTTCCTTGTTGTCGATGGTCGGCACGTCGTCGTTGTGCTTCTCGACGTCAGTCACCTGGATCACCAGCATCGCGTGGTGCGCGGTCAGCGAGCGACCGCTCTCGGAGAAGATGTGCGGGTGCGGCAGGCCCTGCGCGTCGCAGAACTCCTTGAGCATGCCCACCACCACGCCGGCGTAGTCGTCCATGTCGTAGTTGATCGAGCTGGCGTTACGCGAGTGGGTACCGTCGTAATCCACGCCCAGGCCGCCGCCGACATCGATGTGGTCGACCGGCAGGCCCAGCGCCCGCAGTTCGCCGTAGTAGCGGATGGCTTCCTTGAAACCGTGCTGGTAGTCGGCCAGGTTGGCGATCTGCGAACCCATGTGGAAGTGCAGCAGGCGGATGCCCTGGTCCAGGCCCGCATCGCGGAAGCGCTGCACCACCGAGATCAGCTGGGCGGCGGACAAACCGAACTTGGATTTCTCGCCCCCGGTGTCGGCCCACTTGCTCGACGCCAGCGACGACAGGCGCACGCGCAGGCCTACCTGTGGCTTGACCTTGAGATCGGCGGCCTCATCGATCACCAAGGCCACTTCCGACTCTTTCTCGATGACGATGAACACGTTATGGCCGAGCTTCTGGCCCATCAGCGCCAGGCGGATGAATTCGCGGTCCTTGTAGCCGTTGCAGACGATGGTTCCGCCTTTCGGCGCCAATGCCAGCACCGCCAGCAGCTCAGGCTTGGAACCGGCTTCCAGGCCGATCGAGACGTTCTGCGTGGCGATGATGTTTTCCACCACCGCTTCCTGCTGGTTGACCTTGATCGGGTACAGCGCAGTGTACTGGCTCTGGTATTCCAGGCGCGCGATGTTGGCATCGAAGGCACCGGTCAGCTGGCGCACGCGGTCCTGCAGGATGTCGGGGAAGCGCACCAGCAGTGGCAGCGACAGGCCGCTCTGACGCAGCTCGTCGACCTGCTCGAACAAGTCGATCGGCGCGCTGCTGGGGCCGTTGGGGCGCACTTCGACGCGCCCGGCTTCATTGATGGCGAAATAACCAGCGCCCCAATGGCGGATGCCATAAACACTGCGGCTGTCGGCCACGGTCCATTGGCTACCATCGTCTTTGCGTGTGCGTCGTACGGACATTGAAGTCCCCTATAGATAAGTCGAAGACACTGCCCCGCAAGGAGGCGGGCGCAGTGTAAAAGCCGAAAATGACGATTCGTCCGTGCCCTGGGTAGACCCGGATCACGGGAACGAGTTTAGAAAGCGTTGGGCAAAAAATCGCCTGGGCGTATCAGCCGCCGGACTTTTTCGCCTTGAAGCCCTGCTTGATCAGCTCAGCGATCAGCAGCTCGACATGGTCGCCCTGGATCTCGATGACCCCATCCTTCAGCGCACCGCCTGTACCGCAGCGACGCTTGAGGGTGGTGGCCAGCTCCTTGAGCTGGTCGAGCGGCAGCGGCACGCCGGTCACGGTCGTCACGGTCTTGCCGCCACGCCCCTTGCTTTCACGACGCACACGGGCGATGCCGTCACCTTCAGGGATGACGTGCTGCTTGCAGATGCAGGCGTCCACCGGCTGGCCACAATCGGGGCAGTGCCGACCGGCATCGGTGGAGTAAACGAGACCGCCAAGGGCGGCGAAGGAAGAAGCTTTCTTGGCCACTTTTGTTCCTCTGTGCTGAGGACAAAAACTGGTCGTGCCTTAAGGTTGAGGCCGACCGCGAAGCCCCACTCTGGCAGGGGCGGCGCTACTGCTGCAGGAATTGCGGCAGCCCGAAAAGGGCGCGCAGTGTAACGATAAATCAAGCCCTTGCTAAGTACTGGAATGCGCCATTTTGCGAATGTTTTGCGACTATTCGCGGGCACGCCCGCTCCCACAAGGGCTGTGCCGTACTTGAGACCGGCGCTGTACCTGTGGGAGCGGGCGTGCCCGCGAAAGGGCCGGGACAGCCAAAACAACTATCCCAGGCTGGCCTTGTAGCGCTGCAATGCGGCCAGCGAGTCCGGGCAATACGGCTTTTTCAGGCTTTCCTGCTCGGCCTGCTCAAGGCTGATGAATTTCGCCTCGATCACCTCTTCCGACTGCAACCGCAGTGGCGCATCCGACACCGCCGAATACACCGCGCACCACAGGTGGTTGTCCGGCATATCGAAATAGAACCGCTCATGGAAACGCAGCTCGACGCCTTCGATACCCAGCTCCTCGGCCAGCTCACGGGCAGCCGAGTCATCATACGCCTCCCCTGCCGTCACCATGCCGCCGGCCGCCACGTCCCAATACCCCGGGTACAGCGCCTTGCTCAGGGCCCGCCGGTGCACACACAGCTCACCGGCACTGTTGAACAACAGGATGAACGTGCAGCGGCCGATCAGGCCACGCTCGCGCAGCTCGGCCCTGGGCAGCGCGCCAAGCACCTGGTCGGCTTCGTCGACCCAGGTGACCAGTTCACGGTCGGAAGCCGCCCGGTGGGCGGCCTCGTTGGCGCTGATGGCCATGCTCAACCCTGCGACAGCAACTGACGCAGGTCGATGACCGCAGCGTTGGCCCGGGAAATGTAGTTGGCCATGACCAGCGAGTGGTTGGCCCACATGCCGAAGCCGCTGCCATTGAGCACCATCGGGCTCCACAGCGGCTCCTGCGAGGCTTCCAGCTCACGGATGATCTGGCGCACGCTGACGGTGGCGTTCTTCTTCGCCAGCACGTCGGCGAAGTCGACTTCGATGGCTCGCAGCAGGTGCGACAGCGCCCAGGCCTGGCCACGGGCTTCGTAGAAGACGTTGTCGATCTGCAGCCATGGGGTTTCCACCAGTTCTTCATCCACCTGTGGCGCCTGGCCGGCAACGACCGACTCGGTCTTCAGGGTGGTGTTGAGCTTGACCCGTCCAACGCTGGCCGACAGGCGCTGCGACAGCGAACCCAGCCGGGTGGCCACGTCACCCAGCCAGTTGTTCAGGTTGTCGGCACGGGTATAGAAGATCGCGCCCTTGTCGCCAGCGGCCAGACGGGTCTGGTAACGGGTCAGCGACTTGATGCCCTCTTCGAATTCCGACTCGCTCGAAGGCAGGATCCAGCTCTTGTTATCGAAGTTGAAGCGCGGCTCGGCCTTGGCCAGGTCGGCATCTTCGGTGGACTGCGACTGCGAACGGGCAAAATCCTTGCGCAGGGCACGGGACAGGTCACGCACCTGCACCAGCACGCCGTACTCCCAGCTCGGCATGTTGTCCATCCACAGGCCCGGCGGGAAGCGGTCGTTGGAAATGTACCCGCCCGGCTTGTTCAGCAAGGTGCCGGCCACGGTCTTGAGGGTTTCGATGGTGGTGTAGCCGACCACCATCTGCTGGCCGCTGCGCTCAGCAGCGGCCTGGGCATTCTGCTGTACCGGGAACAGCTTCGGCTCCTGGCTCCAGTACCAGCCCAGGCCGATGCAGACCAGCAGGTACAACCCGATGAGGGTTCCCAGGGCTCGGCTCCACAGCCCGCCAAGGTAGCTACGGGCTGCGGCGCCGCGGCCATCCACACGCTCGCGGGGCTCGGCTTTGGCCTCGCGGTTTTTCCAGTCCAGCATGGCTTTGTCCTTAATCAGTCACGACGGTTCAGGGCTTGGACCACAGGCCAGCGCCAGGGTGCCACGGCAAGCCCGCGTCGCAGCACTATAAAGCAGACACTGCCGTACGCATAAGCGACCAATGAGTCAGTAACTGAATATTCGTCCACCAGCCTTTGTTGATGCGGCGCAGGTACGGGGGGAAAAAGTGGTGCTAGCATAGAGCCATCATCGAACCTGCATAGCCCCCTAACAAGTAGCCAGGACATGACCCAAGCCGCGGAGCCGAGCCAGGAGCGCCTATCGCAGGAGCTCGAACAGCTGTTGCAGCGCCTGTCGCGCACGCGCCTGCGCCATGACGACCAGCCCGACCAGCTGGTGCTGCCCGCTGCACGCAAACCGGTCTACCTGCTGCTGCACGACCACGAGCGTGCCGAGCGCCTCGCCCAGCAGCTGGAATTCTTCGGCCTGAGCGCGCAGCCGCAGCCTTGCGCCAGTGCGTTTCTGGCATCGCTGGCCGAACAGCCTCCAGCCGCCATCGTAATGGATGTCGACTTCGCCGGCCCCGGTGCTGGCTTGCCATTGGCCGCGCTGGCGCAACGGGGCCAGGCGCAACCCATACCGTTGCTGTTCTTCAGCCTGCACGAGGCCGATACGCCGACCCGCCTGGCCGCAGTGCGCGCCGGCGGCCAGGCGTTCCTGACCGGTACCCTGGAAGCCTCCAGCCTGCTGGAAAAGCTCGAAGCCATGACCAGCCACGCACAGCAAGACCCCTTGCGCGTGCTGATAGTCGACGACTCCCGCGCCCAGGCCCTGCATACCGAACGGGTACTGGCCAGCGCCGGGATGCTGACCCGCAGCCTGAACGACCCGATCCGCGCCATGGTCGAGCTCGCCGATTTCCAGCCGGACCTGATCATCCTCGATCTCTACATGCCGACGTGCTCGGGCCCTGAACTGGCCAAGGTGATCCGGCACAATGACCGTTACGTGAGCGTGCCGATCATCTACCTGTCCGCCGAGGACGACCTGGACAAGCAGCTCGACGCGATGAGCGAGGGCGGCGACGACTTCCTGACCAAGCCAGTGCGCTCGCGGCATTTGATCACCACCGTGCGCAACCGCGCCGCCCGCGCCCGCCACCTCAAGGCACGCATGGTCCGCGACAGCCTGACCGGGCTGTACAACCACACGCACATCCTGCAATTGCTCGAAGACTGCAGCTACCGCGCCCGCCGCGAGCGGCAACCGCTGAGCTTCGCCATGCTCGACATCGACCATTTCAAGAAAATCAACGACCGCCACGGCCACCCCATGGGCGACCGGGTGATCAAGAGCCTGGCGCTGTTCCTCAAGCAACGCCTGCGCAAGACCGACTTCATCGGCCGCTATGGTGGCGAGGAGTTCGCCATCGTCATGCCCAACACCTCGCTGGAAGCCGCGTACAAGGTGCTGGACGATATTCGCCGGCGCTTTGCCGAGATTCTGTACCCGGCGCAGCCGGAAGATCTGCGATGCACCTTCAGTGCCGGGGTGGTGCAACTGGAGGATGAGCTGGATGCACTGAGCATGGCCAGCACGGCGGACGAGGCGTTGTACCGAGCCAAGCATGCCGGGCGTAACTGCGTGGTCCGGGTCGAACCGTAACCCTCGCAAGCAATAGCTCAAGGCCATCATCGTCATCACCTGGTAACAAATTCGCCATAAATTCAGGCACCTATCTCTCGACTCCCCCGCAGGAAGTTCGCGGCTATGCGCCTGAAGTGGCTGACCAATTTCAACACCCTGTTGCTGGTGACCGTCTGCATCGCCCTGGGTGCGACCCTGTGGTGGTCGCAACGCGCCCTGGAGCGGCCCTATCAGTTGATGGAGCGCTACCTGGGCCTGTCGCAGCAGTTTCAGAACCAGGCTGCGCGCAATATCCAGGCTTACCTGGGCAGTGGCGATGCCTTGCGCCACGCCGCGGCCGTCGAGGCCAACAAGCAGCTCGAAGCGTCATTGACCGACTGGCCGCCAGCACTCGCCAGCAAGCTGCGCCCGAGCCTGGGCACCTTGCAGGCCTTCACCGCCAACGAACTGCTAGCCGCCGGCAAGCTGGCCGGCGACCCGCAGGCGCTGCTGCTGCAGGCCGAGCGCGAACTGGGTGCTAACTTCGAACAGCTGACCGCCTATACCCGCGACAGCGGCAGCAGCGAAGCCAACCGCTACCTTGTGCCATTGCTCGACGCCAGCTTGCATCTGGGCCGGCTGTCGCTGGCCCGGGACAAACTGGTCAGCAGCGGCCGCGCCGAACTGGCCGACGAGGTCGAGCGCGAACTGCAACTGATCCGTAACCAGGCGCAAATCATCGACGGCCTGCCGCTGCTGGGAGTGACCCGAGCCGCCGAATCCAGCGCCGACGACTTCGCTGCCATGATGGGCCTGGAGTCCCAGGCCAATGGGCAACAGGAAGACATGGCGGTCAGCCTCAAGCGCGAGTTGCAAAGCCTGCTCAACCGCTACCCCGCCGAGCTGCAACGCACGCGCGAACAGATCGAGCGCCGCACCGCGCTGGCCGCCAGCACCAACCAGCGGCTGGAAGCCGTGCAACAGGGCATCGCCGGCCTGGAGCCGGAAGTGCGCGGCCAGCACGCGAAGATCGCCAGCGAAGTGCGCAGCATGCAGGCGCTGATGATCGGTCTGATCCTGCTCATCGCCTTGCTCATCGACACCTTGCAACGGCGCCTGGCCCGCACCCTGACCAGCCTGGCGCCAGCCCTGTCGCGCTGGGCCGAAGGCAACTTTGCCGAGCCTGTGGTGCTGGGCAAGACCAACCGCGAGCTGCACGATATAGCGGAATCGCTCAACCGCCTGCGCCACTACCTGGTGGAGCTGGTCGGCACCATTCGCCACAACGCCGAGCAGGTCGCTGGCAGCAGCCACGCCCTGGCCGGCATGAGTGCCGCTTTGCACGACGGCGCCGAGCGCCAGGCCGGCGACACCGGGCAGATTCGCGATGCGCTGGGCGAGCTGGAAGCGACCATCCAGCAAGTGGCCGGCGACGCCAGCTCCGCCGCCGATGCCAGCCGCGATGCCGGGCGTGCGGTGGAACAGGGCCAGGCGGTGATCGGCCAGAGCCTCTCGGGGCTGCGGGCGCTGGTCGACGAGGTGCAGGGCAACGCGCGGATGATCGAGCAGCTGGCCGAGGAATCGGCCACCATCGGCGGGGTGTTGACGGTGATTCGCTCCATCGCCGAGCAGACCAACCTGCTGGCATTGAATGCCGCCATCGAGGCCGCCCGTGCAGGCGAGATGGGCCGTGGCTTCGCAGTGGTGGCCGACGAGGTGCGCTCACTGGCGCAGCGCACCACCGGGGCTACCGGCGAAATCCAGGCGCTGATCGACCGCCTGCAGCAGGCGGCGCGAGAGTCGGTGGCCGGGATGCGCACCCAGCTGGAACATGCCGAGGCCACCGCCAACCAGGCCCAGGCCGCCGATGGCGCGCTGGACGAAATTGTCAGCGCGATCCGCACGATTGCCGATACGGCGGTGCGTATCGCCGATGTCACGGCGCAGCAGAGCGGTGCGGTGAGTGAGATTCGCGATCACAGCGAGCGGATTCACGAGCTGGGTGAAGACAACCTGCAGCGCATTGGCGAGGGACGCGAACAAGGTGAACAGCTGCTGAGCCTGGGCGGGGAGCTGAGCAAGGCAGTGCGTGCCTTCAGGGTCTAGCAGGCACACGCGATCGCTGTAGGAGCGGCCTTGTGTCGCGAAAGGGCCGCAACGCGGCCCCGGCATTATCAGTTGTGCAGCACAAATCCTGGGGGCGCTTCGCACCCCTTTCGCGACACAAGGCCGCTCCTACAGGTACGGTGCATGCTTCGAGGCTGCATGAGGCCTTGGTCGGCTGCGCCCTGCCAATCACCGCCAACTCCGTTATCATGCGGGCACGTTCCACCTCGCGAGTCCGCCATGCGCCGCCTGTTTTTCCTGCTGTTCCTGCTGCTGGCCAGCCCTGCTTTCGCCTCGGGCCTGCTCGACAACCGCCCCAGCGCCACCCTCGGCGCCGCTTCGCTGTCCAACAATGCCGACTTCCTGCCGGTGCACGAAGCCTTCAAGCTCAGCCTGGTGCAGGCTGACGCGCAGACCGTCAAGCTGCGTTTCGTCGCCACCGACGGTTACTACCTGTACCGCCATCGCTTCAACTTCCGCACGGAACCGGCGGACATCGCCCTGGGCGCGCCGAACATTCCCAAGGGCGAAGCCAAGCATGACGAGTTCTTCGGCGACGTCGAGGTCTACCACGGCGTGCTCGACATCGAGATCCCACGCACCGACACCCGCGCCTTCACTTTGCTGGTGGGTTACCAGGGCTGCGCCGACAAGGGCCTGTGTTACCCGCCGGAAACCGCGCGGCTGGACATTGATGGCGACGGCCCTGCTGCTGGCGCGGCGCTGCCGGGAGGCAGCGAACAGGGCTGGAGCTGGAAGTCACTGCTGCTGTTCTTTCTCGCCGGGGTCGGCCTGACCTTCACCCCTTGCGTGCTGCCGATGCTGCCGATCCTTTCTGGCGTGGTCCTGCGGGGCCAGGTCGGTGGCCTGCGCGGCCTTGCGCTGTCGCTGGCCTATGTGCTGCCGATGGCCGCCAGCTTCGCTGTGCTCGGCGCGCTGATGGGCCTGTTCGGCGCCGGCCTGAACCTGCAGGCACGCCTGCAGTCGGCCTGGGTACTGGTGCCTTTCGCATTGTTCTTCGTGGTGTTCGCCCTGGCCATGTTCGGCCTGTTCGAACTCAAGTTGCCCCAAGCCCTGAGCAACCGCCTCAACAACGTCGCCAACCACACACCAGGCGGCTCGCTGCTGGGTGCGGCCGTGCTCGGTGTGCTCTCCAGCCTGCTGGTCTCACCCTGCGTGTCGGCGCCGCTGGCCGGTGCCTTGTTGTACATCAGCGCCAGCGGCGATGCCCTGGGCGGTGCGCTCAAACTGTTCGCCCTGGGCCTGGGCATGGGCGCACCCTTGCTGGTGATTGCCACGGGGGGAGCAGCCTGGTTGCCGAAGAGCGGCCCTTGGCTGAATACCGTGAAGAACGCTATCGGCGTCTTGCTGCTGGGCCTGGCCATCGGTTTGCTCAGCCGCGTGCTGCCGGGGCCGGCGACCTTGTCGCTGGTAGGCTTCCTGGCGGCTGGGGTGGCGCTGTTCCTCGGTGCCCTGGAATTCGTGGTCAAGCCACCACGCCAGCGCCTGGCACAACTGGTGGGCCTGGCGTTGCTGGTGTATGCGTTGGCCTGCTGGTACGGTGCGCTGAGCGGCCAGGGCGACCCGCTGCGCCCATTGCCGTCCCCCGCCGCCACCACGGTCAGCGGTGCAGTGCCCAAGGCCGATGCCTGGCAAACCGTCACCTCCCCGGCCGCCCTGGACGCAGCCCTGGCCGAGGCCAAGGCTGCTGGCCAACCGGTGCTGCTGGACTGGTACGCCGACTGGTGCATCAGTTGCAAGGTGATCGAACACGAAGTGCTCAATGCGCCGCAGGTCCAAGGGCAATTGAGCGCCTTCAAACTGCTGCGCTTCGACATCACCGAAAGCAGCGCAGAGCAGCGCACGCTGCTTGACCGCTATCAACTGTTCGGCCCGCCGGCGCTGCTGTTCTTTGCGGCGAACGGCAGCGAAATGACCAGCGATCGGGTCGTTGGCGAGATAAACGCCGGGGAATTCGCGCAGATTCTGACGCGCATTCGCGGCAAACTCGGTCTATAACTTTCCGCGTGCCGGGCATTTTCTCCAAATGAGTGACCAGATTTAATTATCTGGTCACATACTTCGCGCGAACCTCGGGCAACGTGCTGGCTATTGCCGGGAACTGGACACTTGCTGTCGCTTTGCGGCACACTCGCCGCGCTGTGTCGAATTGCCCTACAAATCCAAGGAAACTGCAGATGGCAACCCTACTGGTGCTTCACGGCCCCAACCTGAACCTGCTCGGGACTCGCGAACCAGGCCACTACGGTGCCGTGACCCTGGCCCAGATCAACCAGGACCTGGAACAGCGTGCCCGTGCCGCTGGCCACCATTTGCAGTATCTGCAGAGCAATGCCGAATACGAACTCATCGAGCGTATTCACGCCGCACGCAACGAGGGTGTGGACTTCATCCTGATCAATCCGGCTGCTTTCACCCACACAAGCGTCGCATTACGTGACGCATTGCTCGCGGTGAGCATCCCATTCATCGAAGTGCACCTGTCCAACGTGCACAAACGCGAACCGTTCCGTCATCACTCCTACTTCTCCGATGTTGCCGTAGGAGTGATCTGCGGCCTGGGCGCCAGCGGTTATCGCCTGGCCCTGGAATCCGCGCTGGAACAACTGGCTGCCAACGCACAGCCCTGATAACGAAAACCCTGGCCTCAGTGGCCGGGGTTGAAGAGAAACGTTCAGATACGTTTTTAAATTTCGCCCCCTGACCGAACCTTTGGGAGTTGATGATTAATGGATATCCGTAAAGTCAAGAAACTGATCGAGCTGCTGGAAGAGTCTGGCATCGACGAGCTGGAGATCAAGGAAGGCGAAGAGTCGGTCCGTATCAGCCGCCACAGCAAGACCCCGGCTGCCCAGCAGTTCTACGCACCTGCTCCAGTGGCCGCCGCGCCTGCCGCTGCTCCGGTTGCCGCTGCTGCACCTGCCGCCGAAGCCGCTGCTGCCGCTCCCGCCCTGAAAGGCACCGTGATCCGTTCGCCGATGGTCGGTACCTTCTACCGCAAGCCTTCGCCGACCTCGCCGAACTTCGCTGAAGTGGGCCAGAGCGTGAAGAAAGGCGACACCCTGTGCATCGTCGAAGCCATGAAGATGATGAACCACATCGAAGCCGATGTTGGCGGTGTCATCGACGCCATCCTGGTGGAAGACGGCCAGCCGGTTGAGTTCGACCAGCCGCTGTTCACCATCGTTTGAATCGCGGAGAGCCAACGATGTCTGGGAAGCTCGAAAAAGTCCTGATCGCCAACCGTGGGGAAATTGCCCTGCGCATCCTGCGTGCCTGCAAAGAGCTGGGCATCAAGACCGTCGCCGTGCACTCCACGGCCGACCGTGAACTGATGCACCTGGGCCTGGCAGACGAGTCGGTCTGCATCGGCCCTGCATCGTCCAAGGATTCCTACCTGCACATCCCGGCGATCATCGCTGCCGCCGAAGTCACCGGCGCCACCGCGATCCACCCGGGTTACGGCTTCCTCGCGGAAAACGCCGATTTCGCCGAGCAGGTGGAAAAATCCGGTTTCGCCTTCATCGGCCCGAAAGCCGACACCATTCGCCTGATGGGCGACAAGGTTTCGGCCAAGGACGCGATGATCAAGTCGGGCGTGCCAACCGTACCGGGCTCCGATGGCCCGCTGCCGGAAGACGAAGAGGTCGCCCTGGCGATCGCCCGTGACGTCGGTTACCCGGTGATCATCAAGGCCGCCGGTGGCGGTGGTGGTCGCGGCATGCGCGTGGTGCACAAGGAAGAGGACCTGATTGCCTCGGCCAAACTCACCCGTACCGAAGCCGGTGCCGCCTTCGGCAACCCGATGGTCTACCTGGAGAAGTTCCTGACCAACCCACGTCACGTGGAAGTTCAGGTTCTGTCCGACGGCCAGGGCAACGCCATCCACCTGGGCGACCGTGACTGCTCGCTGCAGCGCCGCCACCAGAAGGTACTGGAAGAAGCCCCGGCCCCAGGTATCGACGAGAAAGCTCGCCAGGAAGTCTTCAAGCGTTGCGTCGATGCGTGCATCGAGATCGGCTACCGCGGTGCCGGTACCTTCGAATTCCTGTACGAGAACGGCCGTTTCTACTTCATCGAGATGAACACCCGCGTGCAGGTTGAGCACCCGGTGTCGGAAATGGTCACCGGTATCGACATCGTCAAAGAGATGCTGAGCATCGCCGCTGGCAACAAGCTGTCGTACCGCCAGGAAGACGTGGTCATCCGTGGCCACTCGCTGGAGTGCCGGATCAACGCCGAAGACCCGAAGAAGTTCATTCCGAGCCCAGGCAAGGTCAAACACTTCCACGCTCCGGGCGGCAACGGCGTACGCGTCGATTCGCACCTGTACAGCGGCTATTCGGTTCCGCCGAACTACGACTCGCTGATCGGCAAGCTGATCACCTACGGCAAGGACCGTGACGAAGCCATGGCGCGCATGCGCAATGCCCTTGACGAGATCGTCGTCGACGGCATCAAGACCAACATCCCGCTGCACCGCGACCTGGTGCGTGATGAAGGTTTCTGCAAAGGCGGCGTGAACATCCACTACCTCGAGCACAAACTGGCCAACCAGGAGTGATCGCGTTAGCGTGATGCATCAAGAACCCCGGCCCCGTGCCGGGGTTTTTTATTACCCCTCAGAAGGCTTGCACGGTCGCTACCCCTTCATCCGCGGCATCTCGATCCGGTGCTCATGCACCCGTCGATACAAGGTGGCCCGCGATATCCCCAAGGCCCGCGCCGCCTCCGCCGGTATCCAGCGATGCCGTATCAAGGCATCGAGCAGCAACTGCCGAGCCGGGTTCGATACCCCGGCATCAGCCACAGGCACGGCATCGCCCCGCACCTCCTGCGGCAGATTTTCCAGGCAGACCTGCCCGCCCTCGCTGACCGCGCAGGCATAGCGCAACACCTGCCGCAGCTGACGCAGATTCCCCGGCCAGCGGTACACCAGCAGCGCCTGCAACGCATCGTCGTCCAGCACCACTTCAACGCCGCAAGCCTCGGCCTCTTCTGCCAGCAACTGATGAATCAGCCCCAACCGATCCTCCCGCTCGCGCAGCGGCGGCAACTCGAAGCGGGCATTGGCCAAGCGGAAATACAGATCCTCACGAAAACGCCCTTCACTCACCATGGTGGCCAGGTCGCGGTGGGTCGCACAGATCACCTGGATATCCACCCGCTCCCGCCGTGCAGCGCCCAGCGGCGCCACTTCGCCTTCGGCCAGCACGCGCAGCAGTCGGGTCTGCAGGTGCAGTGGCATGTCGCCGATTTCGTCCAGGAACAAGGTGCCGCCATCAGCCTGCTGCAACAGCCCCTGCATGCCTTTGCTCGACGCACCGGTAAACGCCCCGGCGACATAGCCGAACAGCTCGCTCTCGATCAGGCTCTCGGGGATAGCTGCACAGTTCAGCGTGACGAACGGCCCTTCACGACGCTGGCTCTGCTGGTGCAGCTGACGCGCGAAGACTTCCTTGCCGGAACCGGTCTCGCCCTGCACCAGCACGGCCAGGTTGCAGTCCTTGACCCTTGTGGCCAACCGCAAGTGCTGTTCGATGCGCGCATCCTGCGCTTGCTGCAAGGGTTGCGCCCGGCCCCGCCGCTGGGGCGCGCTGACCCGCCCGTACAACCCGCCCCAACCCGGCAGGCGCTGGGCAGAGCCCTCGTTGGCGCGGCGCAGCTGGGCCATGTCGAACAGCTCACCGATGTGTTCAGGCAAACGCCCGTGCCGTGCCAGCAAGCGCTCACGGGCCAAGCTGTTGATCGCCTGCAGGCGGCCATCGGCATCCCAGGCCAGCAAATAGTCGGGCTGGCTCTCCACATAACCCGGCGTACCATGGGCGCGCATCACCCAGTGGCCCTGGGCGCTGTGCATGAAAAAGGCGTTTTCGATCTCGCGCGCGGTCTGCTCCACCAGTTGCAGGATCAAGTGCTGGCTGCGGCGGTCGTCCGGTGATTGCAGGGCCGACACATCCACCACGCCGAGCAGTTCGCCCTGTGGGTCGAATACCGGCGCCGCCGTGCAGGTCAGGCCGATGAAAGCGGCGCGAAAGTGATCGCGCTTGTGCACCGTGACCGGCGCCTTGCTGGTCAGCACCGCCGCCACGCCACAGGTGCCCTCCTCGCCCTCGGACCAGCAGGTGCCCAAGTACAGGCCGGCCTTGCGGCAATCGTTGCGGATGGCCGATTCGACCCGGTAATCGATGGTGCGCCCCAACGCATCGGTCAGCAGCACGCAATAGTCGGCGCCGCACACCCGCGCATGCAGGCGCGCCACCGCATCGCTGGCAATGCGCAGGAACAGTTCGGCGCGTTCGCGGCACTCGTTGAGCAGGGTTTGAGAAAGGATACGCGGCCCCTGCTGGGACCCCGGGTCAAGACGGTACAGCTCCATGGAACGGCGCCAGGAATCGAGGATCAGCGGCGGCACCGGCGCCTGGGGCAGGCGGTCGGCGTTCTTCAGCACCCGGCTGACGCAATCGACATGGGCTCGGGAGTTCGCGGCAAGCATGAGGCCTCCGGTTCCTGTTTGTTCTTGTCGTTGTGCGGCCATTAAGCGCCTGCCGGCATGTCCCGACAAGCGCTGTGTGATTACCGGTGGGCTTGAGACGCTGCGTCTCAGCCTGCCGGCAAACGCCCGACGATGCTGGCACGCAGCGTCTCAGGCAATGGCCACTGCAGTCTGGCCCGATAGCCATTCAAGCGCTCTGCAACGGCCCTTGCAGGGCACGCGAAGAAAGCTGGCACCCGCCTTGCTCAAGCCTAGGCAAACAAGAACACGAGGTGTGCCATGCCGCAGCCCGCCCCGACCATCGGGATCATTGCCAACCCTGCCTCCGGCCGCGACCTGCGTCGCCTGACCAGCAACGCCGGGCTCTACTCCAGCACCGACAAGGCCTCGGTCATCCAGCGCCTGCTCGGCGCCTTCGGTGCCACCGGCGTTGCCGAGGTGCTGCTGCCCACCGACATGACCGGTATTGCCGCCGCCGTGCTCAAGGCCAGCCTCGGCCCCGTGGCACAGGACCAGCACTGGCCGCGCCTGGCACTGCTCGACCTGCCATTGACCCAGACCGTCAGCGACACCCGGCTGGCTACCCGGCAAATGGTCGAGCGCGGCGTGGCGATGATCGCCGTGCTGGGCGGCGACGGCACGCACAAGGCCGTGGCGGCCGAGGCTGGGGACACGCCCCTGCTGACCCTGTCCACCGGCACCAACAACGCCTTCCCCGAGCTGCGCGAAGCCACCAGCGCAGGCCTGGCTGGCGGCTTGCTCGCTGGCGGCCGGGTACCGGCCAGCATCGGCCTGCGCCGCAACAAGCGGCTGCTGGTGAAGGTAGCGCAACAACAATTGTGTGAATGGGCGCTGGTCGAAGTGGCGGTGTCGCCGCAGCGCTTCATCGGCGCCCGCGCGCTGAGCCGTAGCGAAGGCCTCAGCGAAATCTTCGCCTGCTTCGCCGAGCCCCACGCCATCGGCCTGTCGGCGCTTTGCGGCCTGTGGCAACCGGTGGCCCGCCATGAACCCTACGGCGCCTGGGTACGGCTCAACCCCGGTGCCGAACAAGCCCTGCTCGCTCCACTGGCCCCCGGCCTGCTGCAAGGCTGCGGCATCACCGCCAGCGGCACGCTCAGCCCGGGCGTGGCCCATCGCCTGAGCCTCAGCGCCGGCACCCTGGCCCTGGATGGCGAGCGCGAGATCGAGTTCGCCGAACACGACACACCGACCATCACCCTCGACCTGCAAGGCCCATTGACCGTCGACGTCGAGGCCGTGCTGGCACATGCCGCCCGTCATCACCTGCTGGCCGTCCCGCGCGGCCATCGGCTGCACCCTGCAACCCCGTGTTGAGACAACCCTGGAGAACAACAAGATGTCCACTCACCTCAGTTCAGAGCAATTGCTGCATGCCTATGAAGTGATGCGCACCATCCGCGCCTTCGAAGAACGCCTGCACGTGGAGTTCGCCACAGGCGAGATTCCCGGTTTCGTCCACCTGTATGCCGGCGAAGAGGCCTCCGCCGCCGGGGTCATGGCGCACCTGCGCGACAGCGACTGCATCGCTTCGACCCACCGCGGCCATGGCCACTGCATCGCCAAGGGCGTCGACGTGTACGGCATGATGGCCGAGATCTACGGCAAGAAGACCGGCGTGTGTGGCGGCAAGGGCGGTTCGATGCACATCGCCGACCTGGAAAAAGGCATGCTCGGTGCCAACGGCATCGTCGGTGCCGGTGCGCCCCTGGTGGCCGGTGCCGCCCTGGCGGCGAAGATCAAAGGCAATGACAACGTGGCCGTGGCCTTCTTCGGCGACGGTGCCTCCAACGAAGGCGCGGTGTTCGAGGCGATGAACCTGGCTTCGATCATGAACCTGCCATGCATCTTCGTCGCCGAGAACAATGGCTACGCCGAAGCCACCGCCTCGACCTGGTCGGTGGCCTGCGACCACATCGCCGAACGCGCCGCCGGTTTCGGCATGCCAGGCGTGACCATCGACGGCTTCGACTTCTTTGCCGTGCACGAGGCCGCCGGCGCCGCCATCGAGCGCGCCCGTTCCGGGCAAGGCCCGTCGCTGATCGAGGTCAAGCTGAGCCGCTACTACGGGCACTTCGAAGGCGACGCACAGACCTACCGCGCCCCTGACGAGGTGAAGAACCTGCGCGAATCCCGCGACTGCCTGCTGCAGTTCCGCAACAAGACCACCCGTGCCGGCCTGCTGCAGGCAGCGCAACTGGACGCCATCGACGCCCGTGTCGACGACCTGATCGAAGACGCCGTGCGCCGTGCCAAAGCCGATCCCAAGCCGCAGCCCGCCGACCTGCTCAGCGACGTCTACGTCAGCTACCCCTGAGCCCGGACAACAAGAACAACAGGAGAACCACCATGGCTAGAAAAATCAGCTATCAGCAGGCCATCAACGAGGCACTGGCCCAGGAAATGCGCCGCGACAGCAGCGTGTTCATCATTGGCGAAGACGTTGCCGGCGGCGCGGGTGCCCCGGGCGAGGATGACGCCTGGGGTGGCGTGCTCGGCGTCACCAAAGGCCTGTACCACCAGTTCCCGGGGCGCGTGCTCGATGCGCCGCTGTCGGAAATCGGCTACGTCGGTGCCGCCGTCGGTGCCGCCACTCAAGGCCTGCGCCCGGTGTGCGAGCTGATGTTCGTCGACTTTGCCGGCTGCTGCCTGGACCAGATCCTCAACCAGGCCGCCAAGTTCCGCTACATGTTCGGCGGCAAGGCGGTCACGCCGCTGGTGATGCGCACCATGTACGGCGCCGGCCTGCGCGCTGCGGCCCAGCACTCGCAGATGCTTACCTCGCTATGGACCCACATCCCCGGCCTGAAGGTGGTCTGCCCGTCCTCGCCGTATGACGCCAAGGGCCTGCTGATCCAGGCAATCCGCGACAACGACCCGGTGATCTTCTGCGAGCACAAGCTGCTCTACAGCATGCAGGGCGAAGTGCCGGAAGAGGTGTACAGCGTGCCATTCGGCGAGGCCAACTTCCTGCGCGACGGCGACGACGTGACCCTGGTGACCTACGGGCGCATGGTCCATGTGGCCATGGAAGCGGCCAACAACCTCGCCCGCCAGGGCATCGACTGCGAAGTGCTGGACCTGCGCACCACCAGCCCGCTGGATGAGGACAGCATTCTCGAAAGCGTGGAGAAGACCGGCCGCCTGGTGGTGATCGACGAAGCCAACCCGCGCTGCTCGATGGCCACCGATATCAGCGCACTGGTCGCGCAAAAGGCCTTCGCCGCGCTCAAGGGCCCGATCGAGATGGTCACCGCGCCGCACACCCCGGTGCCGTTCTCCGATGCCCTGGAAGACCTGTACATCCCTGACGCAGCGAAGGTCGAAGCGGCCGTGCGCAAGGTCATCGAAGCTGCAAGGAGCGCCGCATGAGCCAGATCCATACCCTGACCATGCCCAAGTGGGGCCTGTCGATGACCGAAGGCCGGGTCGACGCCTGGCTCAAGCAGGAGGGGGATGAAATCAGCAAGGGCGACGAGGTGCTGGATGTCGAGACCGACAAGATCAGCAGCAGCGTCGAGGCGCCGTTCAGCGGCGTGTTGCGCCGCCAGGTGGCCCGGCCCGACGAAACCCTGCCGGTCGGTGCGCTGCTGGCCGTGGTAGTGGAGGGTGAAGCCGAGGAGTCAGAGATCGATGCCGTGGTGCAACGCTTCCAGGCCGAGTTCGTCGCCGAAGGGGGTGCTGACCAGGCCCAGGGGCCGGCACCGCAAAAGGCCGAAGTGGCCGGGCGCCTGCTGCGCTGGTTCGAACTGGGTGAAGGTGGCACGCCGCTGGTGCTGGTGCATGGTTTTGGCGGCGACCTTAACAACTGGCTGTTCAACCACCCGGCATTGGCGGCCGAGCGTCGAGTCATCGCCCTGGACCTGCCGGGGCATGGTGAATCGGCCAAGGCCCTGGCAAAAGGTGATCTGGATGAGTTGAGCGAAACGGTGCTGGCCCTGCTCGATCATCTGGATATCGCCAAGGCCCACCTGGCTGGGCACTCCATGGGCGGCGCGGTTAGTCTGAATATCGCGCGCCTGGCGCCGCAGCGGGTGGCGAGCCTCAGCCTGGTGGCCAGTGCCGGGCTGGGTGAGGCGATCAATGGCCAGTACCTGCAAGGCTTCGTCGCCGCCGCCAACCGTAATGCGCTGAAGCCGCAGATGGTGCAGCTATTCGCAGACCTGGGGCTGGTGACCCGGCAGATGCTGGAGGACATGCTCAAGTTCAAGCGCCTGGAAGGTGTGGATGACGCCTTGCGCCAGCTGGGGGCGGCGCTGGCTGACGGTGACCGCCAGCGGCATGACCTGCGCGGGGTCCTGGGGCAGCATCCGGCGCTGGTGATCTGGGGGGCCGAGGACGCGATCATTCCGGCGGCGCATGCCGACGGAGTCGAGGCCGAGGTGCTTGTGGTGCCCGGGGTCGGGCACATGGTGCAGATGGAGGCGGCGGAACAGGTGAACCAGCGGCTGCTGGAGTTCCTGCGCAAACACTGACCCTCTCGACTGACTGTCCCGGCCTCTTCGCGGGCAAGCCCGCTCCCACAGGATCTCCACAGACCTTGAAAACCCTGGATAACCTGTGGGAGCGGGCTTGCCCGCGAAGAAGGCGACGCGGTCCCCTGCCATACCTCTACAAACCCCCCGCACTCGCGTAAACTGCCAGGCTTCGCGCAGCCTCGGGCTGCCCCTGTCAGATTTACCAAAGGTGCCCGCCATGCCTTGGCTGCAAGTACGCCTGGCCATCAGCCCGGAACAAGCCGAAACCTACGAAGACGCCCTGCTCGAAGTCGGCGCCGTATCGGTCACGTTCATGGACGCCGAAGACCAGCCGATCTTCGAACCCGACCTCAACACCACCCCGCTGTGGTCGCACACCCACCTGCTGGCCCTGTTCGAAGCCGACGCCGAGCCAGAAGCGGTATTCGCCCACCTGCGCTTGCTGACCGGCGCCGAGCTGCCCGAGCACCAGGCCGAGGTGATCGAGGACCAGGACTGGGAACGCAGCTGGATGGACGGCTTCCAGCCAATGCGCTTCGGCCAGCGCCTGTGGATCGTGCCGAGCTGGCACGAGGCCCCGGACCAGGACGCGGTCAACCTGCTGCTCGACCCCGGCCTGGCCTTTGGCACCGGCACCCACCCGACCACCGCGCTGTGCCTGGAATGGCTCGACGGCCAGCAGCTGCAAGGCACTCAAGTACTGGACTTCGGCTGCGGCTCGGGCATCCTCGCCATTGCGGCGCTGCTGCTGGGCGCGCGCGAGGCGGTCGGTACCGACATCGACGTGCAGGCCATCGAAGCCTCGCGTGACAATGCCCAGCGCAACGGCATCGCCGACGAAAAGTTCGCGCTGTACCTGCCCGAGCAGATGCCGGCGATGCAGGCCGACGTGCTGGTCGCCAACATTCTCGCCGGCCCACTGGTGTCGCTGGCACCGCAGCTGTCCGGCCTGGTCCGCCCAGGTGGCCTGCTGGCCCTGTCGGGCATCCTCGCCGAACAGGGTGAGGAAGTGGCTGCCGCCTACGCTGCCGACTTCGATCTGGACCCGATCGTCGTGCGCGACGGCTGGGTGCGCATCAGTGGTCGGCGCCGCTAAGCGGGCCTAGAATAGTTCTCTGCACAGCTCCCGGATCGCCGCATGACCGACAGTTTCGTCACCCAGTGCCCGCATTGCCAGACCAGCTTTCGCGTCACCCATCACCAGTTGAGCGTGGCTCGCGGCGTCGTGCGCTGCGGTCACTGCCTGCAGGTGTTCAATGCGGCCAAGCAGCTGTTGGAGCAGAACCGTGCCGCGGCCAGCCCTGCGCCCGTCGTTCCACCGCCAGCGGTGGTCGAGCCGGTCGCTGCGCCTGAACCGGCGGTCAGCGAGCCGCCGCCGGTAACAAAAGAAGACTGGGCCATGACCGCCCAGGCTCTGGATGAACTCGACCTTGACCAGGAGCTGGCGCGCCTTGAACGCCGTGGCGAGCCGACCGAGCCGCGTGCCGATATCAAGGCCAATGCCTTGCAAGCCCGCCGCGACGAGCCGGCTGCCGACGAGCATGGCGACGAACTGTTCGGCACTGCCACCGACGAACCCTATGAGCCTCATGAAGCCCATGCTTCGACCCCTGTGCTGCTGGATGAACAGCCGCTGGAGCCTGAACCCGGTCATCGCCACGAGCCAACTCTTGGCGGCGACCTGGACCTCGACCTCGACGAGGAACCGTCAACGCAGCGCGTAGCTGAACCTGAACCGGTTGAGCGCTTCGAAGAACATGACGATATCATTCACGCAAAAGGCCTCAGCGCCCGTGATGACGACGACGCCGACCTACACCTGTCGGCCCGTGACGACGCCCCCCTCGAGCCGCTGCCCGGTGAACGTCTGGAGCCCGGCTTCGCCGCCAAGCCAGAACGCCCGTCACGCAAGGAACCGCTGGTCGACGTGGTCGACGACCCTCTGCAACTGGGGTGGGAAAAACCCCGGCCCAACTGGGGCAAGCGCCTGCTGTGGAGCTTCCTGACCCTGCTGGCCGCTGGCCTGCTGGCATTCCAGTACGTGTGGTTCCACTTCGACGAACTGGCCCGCCAGGACCAGTATCGCCCGATCTTCCAGCAACTGTGCCCGATGCTCGGCTGCCACGTGCCGACCCGCGTCGATATCAGCCGGATCAAGAGCAGCAACCTGGTGGTGCGCAGCCACCCGGACTTCAAGGGCGCCCTGATCGTCGATGCGATCATCTACAACCGCGCACCGTTCTCCCAGCCGTTCCCGCTGCTGGAGCTGCGCTTCGCCGACCTCAACGGCCAGCTGATCGCCAGCCGTCGGTTCAAACCCAGCGAATACCTGTCGGGAGAACTGGCCGGGCGCGGCGAAATGCCGAGCCAGACGCCGATCCACATTGCCCTGGATATTCTCGACCCGGGCCCCAAGGCCGTGAACTACAGCCTCAGTTTCCGCTCCCCGGAATAAGCCCGCGTCCACATGGGGGCGCGCTGACCAAAGCAAATGACATAAGCCGACAGCTGTACAGAATTTATCCAAATCCTTCTTTATCCGGTCACCGAGAGCGGGTATCATGCCAACCCTTTTTCGGACTCCCATGATTCGGCCCCACAACAGGGAACACCTATGTCGGCGGTACGCATCGGCCCATACACACTACGCAACAACCTGATCCTCGCACCCATGGCCGGGGTCACGGACCAGCCTTTCCGGACACTTTGCAAGCGCTTGGGCGCCGGCATGGTGGTGTCGGAGATGGTCAGCAGCGACATGAGCCTGTGGAACAGCCGCAAGTCCAGCCTGCGCCGCATCCATGAGGGTGATCCCGAGCCACGCTCGGTACAGATCGCCGGTGGTGATGCGCAGATGATGGCCGCGGCGGCCCGGGCCAATGTCGAGGCAGGTGCGCAGATCATCGATATCAACATGGGCTGTCCGGCAAAAAAAGTCTGCAACAAAGCGGCAGGCTCTGCTTTATTGAGAGATGAAGACCTGGTCGCCGAAATCCTCCACGCCGTGGTCGGCGCGGTGGACGTACCCGTGACCCTGAAAATCCGCACCGGGTGGGACCGGGCGAACAAGAACGGCCTGAACGTGGCGAAGATCGCCGAACAGGCTGGCATCCAGGCGCTGGCGGTGCATGGCCGCACACGCGCTGACCTGTACACCGGCGAAGCCGAATACGACACCATTGCTGCCATCAAGCAGGCGGTATCGATCCCGGTTTTTGCCAATGGCGATATCACTTCGCCAGAAAAGGCCCGGTCGGTGCTGGATGCCACCGGGGTCGACGGCCTGCTGATTGGCCGGGCTGCCCAAGGGCGGCCATGGATCTTTCGCGAGATCGAACATTTTTTGGGGACTGGCCAGCATTTGCCGGCCCCGCAGTTGGACGAAGTGGAACGCATCCTGCTAGAGCACCTGGCCGCGCTGCATGTCTTCTATGGCGATGTGATGGGCGTACGTATCGCCCGCAAGCACGTGGGCTGGTACCTGGCAACACGACCCGGCGGCAGGGAGTTTCGCGCCCGGTTCAACGCTTTGGAAGACACACAAGCGCAGTGCGCCAACGTTCGCGAGTTTTTCAGTGAACGTCGACAGAGCCTTGAGACAGAGGACGGACAAGGGGTGGCCGCATGACGATGATGACCGAGACATTAGTGAGTGGAACAACGCCCGTGAGCGACAACGCCAACCTCAAACAGCACCTCAACACGCCGAGCGAAGAGGGCCAGACCCTTCGCGACAGCGTCGAGAAGGCGCTGCACAACTACTTCGCACACCTGGAAGGCGCGACCGTCACCGACGTGTACAACCTGGTGCTCTCCGAAGTCGAGGCGCCCCTGCTCGAAAGCGTGATGAACTACGTGAAGGGCAACCAGACCAAGGCCAGCGAGATGCTCGGCCTCAACCGTGGCACCCTGCGCAAGAAGCTCAAGCAGTACGACTTGTTGTAAGCCAGAATCCCGATCAGAAAAGGCGGCCTCTGCGAAGAGACGCCTTTTTTGCTGACTCCACCGCGTTATTGGAACCCGAAATGACCGACCAGACTACCCGCCTGCCAGTCCGCCGCGCCCTGATCAGCGTCTCCGACAAGACCGGTATCCTCGAATTCGCCCGTGAGCTGCAACAGCTCGGTGTCGAGATCCTGTCCACCGGCGGCACCTACAAGCTGCTCAAGGACAACGGCGTGAACGCGGTGGAAGTGGCCGACTACACTGGCTTCGCCGAGATGATGGATGGCCGGGTCAAGACCCTGCACCCGAAGATCCACGGTGGCATCCTTGGCCGTCGCGGCATCGACGACGCCATCATGAACGAGCACGGCATCAAGCCGATCGACCTGGTTGCAGTCAACCTGTACCCGTTCGAAGCCACCATTTCCAAGCCAGGCTGTGACTTGCCGACCGCCATCGAGAACATCGACATCGGCGGCCCGACCATGGTCCGTTCGGCAGCCAAGAACCACAAGGATGTCGCCATCGTGGTCAACGCCAGCGACTACGCCGGCGTGCTGGAAGGCCTCAAGGCCGGCGGCCTGACCTACGCCCAGCGCTTCGACCTGATGCTCAAGGCGTTCGAGCACACTGCTGCCTACGACGGCATGATCGCCAACTACATGGGCACCATCGACCAGGCCAAAGACACCCTGAGCACTGAAGCACGCAGCGAATTCCCGCGCACCTTCAACAGCCAGTTCGTCAAGGCCCAGGAAATGCGCTACGGCGAGAACCCGCACCAGAGCGCGGCGTTCTACGTTGAAGCGAAGAAAGGCGAAGCCAGCATTTCTACCGCCGTGCAACTGCAAGGCAAGGAACTGTCGTTCAACAACGTGGCCGACACCGACGCCGCGCTGGAGTGCGTTAAGAGCTTCGTCAAGCCAGCCTGCGTCATCGTCAAGCACGCCAACCCGTGCGGCGTGGCCGTTGTGCCTGAAGACGAAGGCGGCATCCGCAAGGCCTACGACCTGGCCTACGCCACCGACACCGAGTCGGCATTCGGCGGCATCATCGCCTTCAACCGCGAGCTGGACGGCGAAACCGCCCAGGCCATCGTCGACCGCCAGTTCGTCGAAGTGATCATCGCGCCGAAAATCTCCCAGGCGGCCCGCGACGTGGTAGCGGCCAAGCAGAACGTGCGTCTGCTGGAGTGCGGCGAGTGGCCAGCCGAGCGCGCTGCCGGTTGGGACTTCAAGCGCGTCAACGGTGGCCTGCTGGTGCAAAGCCGCGATATCGGCATGATCACCGCCGATGACCTGAAGATCGTCACCAAGCGTGCACCGACCGAGCAAGAGATCCACGACCTGGTGTTCGCCTGGAAAGTGGCCAAGTTCGTCAAGTCCAACGCTATCGTCTACGCCAAGCAGCGCCAGACCATCGGCGTCGGCGCCGGCCAGATGAGCCGCGTCAACTCCGCCCGCATCGCCGCCATCAAGGCCGAGCATGCCGGCCTGCAGGTGCAGGGTGCGGTCATGGCGTCCGACGCGTTCTTCCCGTTCCGTGATGGCATCGACAATGCGGCTAAAGTGGGTATCAGCGCCGTGATCCAGCCGGGTGGTTCGATGCGTGACGCCGAGGTGATTGCTGCCGCTGATGAAGCCGGCATCGCCATGGTGTTCACCGGTATGCGCCACTTCCGCCACTAATCAAGATGGCCGGCCGAACCTCGGTCCCCTGTAGGAGCGGCCTTGTGTCGCGAAAGGGCTGCGCAGCAGCCCCCGGACCTTTGCAATACAGCAAAAATCCCGGGACCGCTCTGCGGTCCTTTCGCGACACAAGGCCGCTCCTACAGGCGGACGAGGTTCTCCGCCAAACAGAGGTTTTGACATGAAAGTTTTGATCATCGGCAGCGGCGGCCGTGAGCACGCCCTGGCCTGGAAAGTCGCCCAGGACCCACGCGTCGAAAAAGTCTTCGTTGCCCCGGGCAATGCCGGCACGGCCATCGAGCCGAAATGCGAGAACGTCGCCATCGACGTCTGCGCCCTGGAGCAACTGGCCGACTTCGCCGAGAAGAACGTCGACCTGACCATCGTCGGCCCGGAAGCGCCGCTGGTGATCGGCGTGGTCGACCTGTTCCGCAGCCGTGGCCTGGACTGCTTCGGTCCGACCAAGGGCGCGGCCCAGCTGGAAGGCTCCAAGGCCTTCACCAAGGACTTCCTGGCCCGCCACAAGATCCCGACCGCCGACTACCAGAATTTCACCGAGATCGAGCCAGCCCTGGCCTACCTGCAGGAAAAGGGTGCCCCGATCGTGATCAAGGCCGACGGCCTGGCCGCGGGCAAGGGCGTGATCGTCGCCATGACCCTGGCAGAAGCCGAAGCCGCCGTGCGTGACATGCTGGCTGGCAACGCCTTCGGCGAGGCCGGTTCGCGCGTAGTCATCGAAGAGTTCCTCGACGGCGAGGAAGCCAGCTTCATCGTCATGGTCGACGGCCACAACGTGCTGCCCATGGCCACCAGCCAGGACCACAAGCGCGTCGGCGATCAGGATACCGGGCCGAACACCGGCGGCATGGGCGCCTACTCCCCTGCCCCGGTGGTTACCCCGGACGTGCACCAGCGCGTGATGGACCAGGTGATCTGGCCGACCGTGCGTGGCATGGCCGAAGAGGGCAACGTCTATACCGGCTTCCTGTATGCCGGCCTGATGATCGACAAGGCGGGCAACCCCAAGGTCATCGAGTTCAATTGCCGCTTCGGCGACCCTGAGACCCAGCCAGTCATGCTGCGCCTGGAGTCGAGCCTGGTGCTGCTGGTCGAAGCCGCCTTCGCCAAGGCACTGGACAAGGTCGAAGCACAGTGGGACCCGCGCCCGAGCCTGGGCGTGGTGCTGGCTGCCGGCGGTTACCCGGGTGACTACGCCAAAGGCGACGTGATCAACGGCCTGGAGGCTGCAGCCAAGATCGAAGGCAAGGTGTTCCATGCCGGTACCTCGCTGAAGGACGGTCAGGTCGTCACCAACGGCGGCCGTGTGCTCTGCGCTACCGCCATGGGTGCCAGCGTCGCCGATGCCCAGCAGCAGGCCTACCGCCTGGCCAAGGAAGTGAGCTGGAACGGCAGCTTCTACCGCACCGACATCGGCTACCGGGCCATCGCTCGCGAGCGCGGTGAACACCAGCAGTAAGTGGTACCGGAGTGCCGCAGCGCCTTGTGCATGCGGCATCCGGCTCGTCGACAGGGCCCCATGGGGGCCTTGCCTTCGGCTTGGCGCGCCGCGCATAGTTAGTATCTGGCACATCGGCTAGGAAGGGATCTCGTAGTGCGTCGGCTTCGGATTGCCACAGCTCTGATCGTCAGCTTGCTGACCCTGCTCTGCCTGTTGCCGGCTTCGGCCGAACAGGGCGGAGGCTGGTCCGTTCTGCTCGATGAACAGGCCAACCTGCAATTGAGCGACGTGCGTTCCGATCGCTATCGCAGCCAGTTCAGCCCTACCACCCTTGGCGAACTCGATGCCGCACCGGCTGAACAAGCCCTGTGGTTGCACTACCGCCTGGAACCGGGTGACCAGGAGCAACTGCTGCGCATCTTCGCTCCTGACTTGTCGCGCCTCGACCTCTACGCCCTCGATGGCGACAGGCTGCTGCGCCAACTGCACCACGGCCGCCAGGCCGGTAACGGCAGCCCGACCCTGCGCGGCAGCGACCATGTATTGCCCTTGCCCAACAGCCAGCACGCGCTGGACATTTACCTGCGCCTGGTCTCGGAGCACCAGCTGCGCCCGGCGATAAGCCTGGAACCCGCAGCGGTAGCCGCCTCCGACCATGGCCAACCCCTGCTGTTCGGCATGCTGTTCGGCGGCCTGGTGATGCTCATCCTGCATAACCTGATCCGCTTCATCTACACCCGCTCCAGCACTACCCTGTATCTCGCCCTGTACCACGGGCTGATGCTGCTCAGCGGCCTGATCCTGCTCAACCTCAGCGGCCCGTGGTGGCACCTGTGGCACAGCGCGCAAACCCCGGCGGCCTACCTGACCCTGGTTCTGGCCGGGCTGTCGGGGCTGTATTTCACCCAGCATTTCTTCTCTCCCTGCAACTCACCGCGGCTCAACCGCCTGCTGCAGGGCGAAATGCTGGTCGCAGCGGTCAGCGGGCTGGTCCTGCTGTTTGTCGATACCCTGCCGCTGAACCTGATGACGTATGCCCTGCTGGCCGTCGGCAGCGTGACCATGCTGACGGCCAGCAGCTACCACTGGTACAAGGGCTATGCACCGGCACGGCTGTTCAGCGTCGCCATGCTGGTATTCAACCTTGGCGGCCTGGTGCTGCTGCCCGCCCTGCTGGGCCTGACCCGCACTTCGACGCCTTGGCTGCTGTGCATCCTCCTGGGCATGACCGTGGTCAGTGGCTTGCTGCTCAACCTGGCCGTCAGTGAGCGCCTGCGGCGCATCAGCGAAGAACGCTTCCGCGCCAGCCGTGCGCTGGCGGCCAGCGATGCCGAGATCAACGCCAAGGCGGAGTTCCTGGCCAAGATCAGCCACGAAATCCGTACCCCCATGAACGGTGTACTGGGCATGACCGAACTGCTGCTCGGCACGCCACTGTCGGTCAAGCAACGCGACTATGTCCAGACCATTCACAGCGCCGGCAACGAGCTGCTGACGCTGATCAACGAGATTCTCGACATTTCCAAGCTCGAATCGCGGCAGATCGAGCTGGATGACGTGCAGTTCGACCTCAATGCCCTGATCGAAGACTGCCTGAACATTTTCCGCGCCAAGGCCGAGCAGCAGAACATCGAGCTGATCAGTTTCACCCAGCCGCAGGTGCCGCGGGTCATCAGCGGCGACCCGACACGCCTTCGCCAAGCCTTGTCGAGCCTGCTGGAAAATGCCCTGAAGAACACCTCCCAGGGCGAAATCCTGCTGGTGGTAGCGCTGGATCAGCGCGGTGAAATCCCACGCCTGCGCATTGCCGTGCAGGACAGTGGCGAGCCGCTGCCTGCGGCCGAGCGCGAGGCCTTGCTGCAGGCCGAGCTGCACAGCCACCACTTCCTTTCCAGCAACAAGCTTGGCGGCCACCTCGGGCTGGTCATCGCCAAGCAACTGATCGGCCTGATGCAAGGCGAGTTCGGCATCAAGAGCAGCACCAGCATGGGCAATACCCTTTGGCTGACCTTGCCGCTCGATCCATCACGCCTGGAGCAGCCCCCGGCAGACCTGGACGGCCCGTTACGCGACGCCCGGGTCCTGGTGGTCGACGACAACGACACCTGCCGCAAAGTCCTGGTGCAGCAGTGCAGCGCCTGGGGCATGAATGTCAGCGCGGTGCCATCGGGCAAGGAGGCGCTGGCCCTGCTGCGGACCAAGGCGCACCTGCGCGACTATTTCGATGCGGTGTTGCTGGACCAGAACATGCCGGGCATGACTGGCATGCAGCTGGCGGCCAAGATCAAGGAAGACCCGAGCCTGAACCACGACATCCTGGTGGTCATGCTCACCGGTATCAGCAACGCGCCCAGCAAGGTCATCGCACGTAATGCCGGGATCAAGCGCATCCTTGCCAAGCCGGTTGCCGGTTATACGCTCAAGACCACCCTGGCCGAAGAACTGGCCCAGCGTGGCCGCGATCAGGCCGTGCCGGCTGCGATGCCCGGCGCGCAGGGCGCGCTTGAGTTGCCGAGCGACTTCCGGGTACTGGTGGCCGAAGACAACAGTATCTCGACCAAGGTCATCCGCGGCATGCTCGGCAAGCTCAACCTGGAGCCCGATACCGCCAGCAACGGCGAAGAGGCCTTGCAGGCGATGAAGGCGCAGCGTTACGACCTGGTGTTGATGGACTGCGAAATGCCGGTACTGGACGGTTTCTCCGCGACCCAGCAGTTGCGTGCCTGGGAAACCACCAACCAGCGTCAGCGCACCCCGGTGGTGGCGCTGACCGCGCATATACTGGCTGAGCACAAGGAGCGCGCACGGCTGGCCGGCATGGACGGCCACATGGCCAAGCCGGTTGAGCTGTCACAGTTGCGCGAGTTGATCCAGTACTGGGCCAATCAGCGCGAAGCCAAAGCTGATCCGGCGCACAGCTCGTAACCAGACTCCTGCACGCCACCCTTATCCCCCAAGGATCATCCCATGCTGCATGACTTGTTCAGTGTCTACCTGAAGATGCTGGTGCTCTATAGCCCGTTCTTCGTGCTGTCGTGCTTCATCAGCCTGACCCGTGGTCACTCCAGCAAAGAGCGCAAACAGCTGGCCTGGAAGGTCGCCTTTGCCGCGCTGGTGGCCAGCGTGCTGCTGTACCTGTTCGGCAGGGTGATCTTCGGGATTTTCGGTATCACCGCCGACGCCTTCCGCATCGGTGCGGGCAGCGTACTGTTCATCTCGGCGTTGGGCATGGCCCAGGGCAAACCGGCTGTGCAGGCCGACAACGTGCAACAGGACGTGACCATCGTGCCACTCACCATCCCGCTCACCGTGGGCCCCGGCACCATCGGGGCCCTGCTGGTGATGGGCGTGGGCCAACCGCACTGGGACGACAAGCTGCTGGCCATTGTCAGCATCGCTCTGGCCAGCTTCACCGTCGGCCTGGTGTTGTACCTCTCGCACGGCATCGAAAAACTGCTCGGTGACCAGGGCCTGCAGATCGTCAGCCGCCTGATGGGGCTATTCGTCTGCGCCCTGGCGGCGCAGATCATCTTTACCGGGATCAAGGGCTACCTGGTCGGTTAGCCCTCAGGTTCAGGGCGCGGCGGGGTACCAACGCGGGGTGTAGACCCATTGACCGCCACTGGCACGGTCGAAGGCGCAGGTCGTGGAGGAACCGACCAGCACCATGGTACGCATGTCGACCATCTCCGGCGTCAGCTCGGCCAGGCTCACCACCCTGAGCGTCTGCCCCGGCCGGCCGATATCGCGCCCCAGCACCACCGGCGTCTGTGCATCCCGGTGCCGGCGCACGATCTCCAGTGCCGTGCCTAGCTGATGCGGCCTGGACCTGGAAATCGGATTGTAGAAGGCCAGCACCAGATCCGCCTGGGCCGCCAGGTCCAGGCGCTTTTCGATGATCGACCAGGGTTTGAGGTTGTCAGACAGCGACATCACGCAGAAGTCATGCCCCAAGGGCGCGCCAGCTTGCGCGGCGGTTGCCAGCGAAGCCGATACCCCTGGCAGGATCTGCAGGTCGACACGGTGCCAGGCAGGGTCGCAGGACTCATGCAGGGCTTCGAGCACCGCTGCGGCCATGGCGAACACACCAGGGTCGCCCGACGACACCACCACCACCGAACGGCCCTGGGCCGCCAGCTCGAAGGCATGCCGGGCACGCTGCATCTCTTCCCGGTTGTCGGTGCAGTGCTGCACCTGATCGTCACGGAACGGCCCCGCCATGCGCACGTAGGTCTCGTAGCCAAGGATGTCCTCGGCACGCGCAAGCTCGGCTTTCACCGCCGGCACCATCAGCTCGGCCGCCCCTGGGCCAAGGCCGATCACTGCCAGGCGACCGCGCTTGCGAGCCAACCGTGCCGGGTCGACCGGCAACGGCGCCGCAGCGATGACCAGGCCCGGCTGCTCGATCAGGCGCGCCTCGGGCAAAGCCTCGGCCGCCATGCTGGCCAAGGTGCCGTTCATGGCCGCGAAGCGCAGCACGACGCCCAGTTCTGCGGCGGCCTCGTGCAGCAACGGCTCGGCCATCGCCTGCTCGGCGACCAGCAGACACGCCAGCGAGGGCTCGGCAATGCCGGCCTCACGCAAGGCGCCACGTACCTGTTCGGCCAGGCCGGGCGCGCCTGCGGCGAGCGCCACCACCACCGAGCGTGGGTGGATCAGCAACTCGTCACGGCTGGCCACGCGCGCGTCACTGCCGACATGGATGGTGCGCCGGGCGCTTTCACTGGCCGGCAGTTGCGCCTGCGCAAGCCAGGGGGCATCACCCTCGATACGCACGCTTTCGCCGGCCAGCAGGTCCGAGACAAAGCGCTTGCCCTGCTCGAGGTCCGCCAGGGCATAGCCCTCGGGCGGGTTGAGCAGGCAGGTGCCGAAGCGCAGTTCACCACTGGTGGTGATCGCTGCAGCCACCCCCAGCGCCTCGCCGAGTTCGCGAGCCATGAGGTTGACCCCGCTCAGGCCACCCAACAACGGCACCACCGCGCTACCGTCCTCGGCCACGGCCAGCACT
Source organism: Pseudomonas sp. NBRC 111130 (assembly GCF_001320485.1). NCBI lineage: Bacteria > Pseudomonadati > Pseudomonadota > Gammaproteobacteria > Pseudomonadales > Pseudomonadaceae > Pseudomonas > Pseudomonas sp. NBRC 111130. Next base: position 3,119 of record NZ_BCBG01000053.1, on the reverse strand, counting down.
GGCGGCTCCGCACCTTTCTCATCGAGCAGGCTGGCCAGGCTGCGGATGACGATGCCGGCAGCACACAGCGCGATGATCGGGGTGGCCTGCTGGTAGAGCATGCGCAGGGTATCGCCAAAGCTGTCGTAGTACTGATCGGCGCCCTCGACCCGACCGCGCAGGCCGTAGACGGTCGCCTGTGGATAACGCTGCTGGATGCGCTGCGCCGTGGCCAGGCTGCCTGCCCCCAGGATGACGATGGCCGCTGCCTGTTGCCTGTTCAGCCCTGCCATTTTTCCCCCGGTACGATGATCAGCGAGAAGTACGGCGAAGACTGTGGGTCCACCTCATCCAGCGGCACGATCTTCTGGTTGGCCATGGTCGCCCGCTCGACGTACAGCGCACGCCCGTCCAGGCCGAGTTCGGCAAGTACCTGGCGCACCTTCGGGAAGTTGCGGCCCAGCTTCATGATCACCGCCGCATCGGCGTCTGCCAGGCGACGCTTGAGCTCTTCGGCGGGCAGCACGCCCGACAGTACCGACAGGCTCTGGTTGCGGTACACCAGCGGCGCGCCAAGCACCGAGGCACCACCGAGCATCGAACAGACCCCCGGGACCACTTCGGCCTCATGCTGCTGGGCAAGCCGGTCGTGCAGGTACATGTAGGAGCCGTAGAAGAACGGGTCACCTTCGCAGATCACCGCCACGTCACGGCCGGCATCCAGGTGCTCGGCCACCTGCACGGCCGCTTCATCGTAGAAATCGCTGATCACCTGTTCGTAGGACAGCGGCGCCGGCAGTGCCTCGGTCGTGACCGGATACACCAGCGGCAGCAGGGTCTGCTCGGCTTGCAGGTGGGCCTCGATGATGCCGAAGGCGTTGCCGCGCTTGCCCTTGGCCACGAAGTACGCCACCACCGGCGCCTCGCGCAGCAGGCGCAGGGCCTTGACGGTGATCAGTTCAGGGTCGCCGGGGCCAACGCCCAGGCCCAGCAGTCGTCCGCGCGGCGCCATCACTCCACCTCCGTGGCCAGGGCGTTGACTGCGGCAGCGGCCATTGCGCTGCCGCCCAGGCGGCCTTGCATGATCACGAATGGCACGCCGCGGCTGTCGGCGGCGAGCATCGCCTTGGACTCGGCGGCACCGACGAAGCCGACCGGGAAGCCGAGGATCAGGGCGGGTTTGGGCGCCCCGGCATCGATCATCTCCAGCAGGTAGAACAGCGCAGTCGGGGCATTGCCGATCACCACCACGCTGCCCTCCAGATGCGGGCGCCACAGCTCCAGGGCAACGGCGGAGCGGGTGTTGCCGACCTCCTTGGCCAGGCCTGGCACGCTGGGGTCGCGCAAGGTGCAGATCACCGGGTTGTTGGCGGGCAGGCGTGCGCGGGTGATGCCTTCGGCGACCATGTGTGCGTCGCAGAGGATCGGCGCACCATTGGCCAGGGCTTCACGGCCTGCGCGGCCGGCACCTTCGGAGAACTGCAGGCCATCGATGGCCTCGACCATGCCGCAGGCATGGATCACGCGCACGGCGAGTTTTTCCAGGTCTGCGGGAATCCGCTCGAGCCGGGCTTCCTCGCGGATGATCCGGAAGGAATTGCGATAGATCTCCTGACCATCGCGGATGTAGTCAATCATCAAGGTGCTCCGTCGGCAGGGCGAGCATGGCGCCTGCTTCATTCAAGGTAAGGTCGGTGGCGCGCAGGGCACCCAGGCCCGGCAGGTGCGCGTCACGCAAATAGAGGTCATAGCGGCCCGGTGAACGGGCCAGCAAGGTGGCCGGGGCGACATGGGCCACGGCACAGGAACGGGGGCAGCCGGACAAATGCACGCTGCCGGGCACGCCACTGCCCAACAGCGCCGCCAGCTCGACGGCATCGGCCTTGGTCTCGGCCTGGGCCTTGGCGCAGCCACTGCTGCCGGTACAGGCGACCATCCGCGCCAGGGGCTCGTCGGCCTGGCAGAGCAGGCCCAGTGCCGCCAGTTGGACGCGAGCCTGTTCGAGGTCGACAGCGGCGATGTTGGTCAGCATCAGGCTTTGCCACGGGCTCAGGCGCAGGCTGCCGTCACCCCATTGGCGGGCCACCCGGGCAGCGCCACGCAACATGGCCGGTGACAGGCGGCCCAACGGCGGGGCGACGCCCAAGGCCATGCCCTGCTGTTGTGCCACGGCACCCAGCCATGGGCATTGGGCGCCTTTGCGCCGCCACTCGATCACGGCGGCATCGCGACGTACTTGCAAGCCGAGACCGTCGATGAAGGCATCGACCCGGCAACCTTGCAGCAGCTGGCGCATGCGCGACTGCTCAGGGCTGGCCAGATCGAGGAAGCGATCGAGCACTGCGCGCACCAGCTCCAGCCCCTGCTCCAGTGGCACCGCGCCCAATACCGGACCATCGGCCGGGCAACTGGCCAAGCCAAATGCCAGCCAGTCGCGCTGCTCCAGGCGCAGTGCCGAGAGCCACAGGTCGTGAGGGTGATCGAGCATCGCCACGCCTTCCCCCCCATCGAGCTGCACGGCGAACTTGGCCGATAGCTGATGGAAGCGCGGCGTGCCTTGCAGCAGGTCGAGGATCTGCCCGGCCAGGGGGCGTACATCCAGCAGCATCGACGGATCATGGCCAGCCAAGGGGCTGAGCATCAGGTTGCGCACGTCATCGCTGGCTGCATCACGCGGACCAAGGCCGGCGGCCAGCAGGCTGTCGACCAGCCCGGCATGATCGCTGCCGATGCCGCGGATCTGCAGGTTGCCGCGGTTGGTGGCTTCGATCACCCCGCCCGCAAAACGCTCGGCTGCCGCCGCCACCGCATCGGCCTGGTCGGCCAGCAGCAGGCCGCCGGGCAGCTTGATACGGCAAATGCCACCGTCACGGGCGCTGACGATGCGCCACAACCCCGGGCAGGCCGAGGGACGGGGTGATGCTACGGGCGTGTTGGCTGGCGTCAAAGGGGCGTCCGGCAATCGCTGAAAGTGCGCTTGAGTGTAGAAGACGCGGTATTATGCCTGCTTTGTCCGGCGGCATGAAAAGCCGGTGGTCGAGCTTCAACAGCGATTGAGCAGAAATTCAGGACCGCGTAGCCCTTTTCGCGGGCAAGCCCGCTCCCACAGGTACTGCACAGCATTCGAGGGCTGTGCAGTA